>NZ_JASCPQ010000141.1:0-9674 GCF_029959305.1 Pseudomonas sp. PS01297 | reverse complement strand
TTCAGGAATCATTGAGTGGGCACAATCCCCTGTAGGAGCGAGCTTGCCTCGCGATCTTTTGATTGTTTAAAAGATCGCGAGGCAAGCTCGCTCCTGCAGGGTAGATCAGCGACTTACTTGTCCAGCTGATCCAGCGCTTCTTGCAGCTCTTTGCGTGACTCGGCGAGCTTGGTTTTGCGCTTGTCGATTTTTTCCGGGTCGCCTTTTTTCATGGCTTTGTCCAGGTCGGCCTGGCGCTTGCTAACTTCGTGCTTGGCGTCGAGCACCTTGTTTTCGCGCTCTTTGCGCAGGCCTGCGTCGGTGCAGTTCGCCGTCACTTCGCTCAGGGCTTTTTCCAGGCCGGCCGCTTGGTTGCTGTTGCCGTGGGCGCGTGCTTGTTCAAGTTGCAGGGTGATGGCTTGTTTTTTAGCGGCGCAACCGGTGAGCTCTGGAGCAGGGTCGGCAGCCATCACAGGGGCGGCCAGCAGGCCGCAGACAGTCAAGAGAACAAGCGGTGAAAAACGTTTCATAAAAAGCTCCGTGACAAAAATAATGACAATAAACACAATTCAAAACCCGGACGCAGCATACGCCTCGCGTAACGCTGTGGGCAGTTTCTAGTCGAAACCGGCAATCCCGGCAGCCCGTAACTGTTCACTTAAAGCCTGTACGTTCGGCGCACGCAAAAATTCAGTCAATTGCGCAGCACGCTGGGCACCAATCCCGGTATACGCCTGCCAGGCCTGTTCATCGCGCGCGACCAGCGCTTGCCATGACTGCCCCAACGGCGCATCCCCGGTGGGCGGCAAACCCAACGCTTTGACCCACCGTTCAAACGGTTGTTGCCGCGCCGCGTGCACACTGGCGAGCAAACGTTCGCTGCTGCGCTCGCCGAAGCCGCCAATGTTAGCAAGCCGGGCGGCGTCCAGGGTCAACCAATCGAGCAGGTTATTGACCTGACCGGCTTGAATTAGCGAATTCCAGGTGCCGGGCCCGACAAACGGCATAGCCAAACCCTTCTTGCTGCTGAGCCAATTGAGCCGCGCCAAAAACTGACGTTCACAGCCCGGTGTTGCCGACCAGCAGCTCAAGGCATGGAAGTTATTGGGCTGGGGCGCCACGACTTCAACCCGCTCACTGGCGCGCAAGGCCACGCTGTCGAGCCGGGGAATGGTCATGCCCGCCAGGCTGATGGCCACGTGGTCGCCGGGGCGAATATCCAGGTGTTGCCAGCGTTGCAGCGAGCCCACGCTGATGCGTTTGATCGTGCGGTCATCAAGGCGCACCGGGGTCAGCTCCAGCATGGGCGTGATACGCCCGGTGCGGCCAATGTTGAACGTGACCTTGCGCACTTCGCTCAGCGCCTGGGCGTGCGGGTATTTCCACGCGGCGGCCCAGTTCGGCGGTTTGGCTTGCCAGCGCGCGGCGGCCGGGCGCTGGCCCTGGCGCAACACTACGCCATCGCTGGCGAACGGCAGTGGAGTGTTAAACCAATGCTCGCGCCAGTGCCGGGCGTGGTCCAGATGCTCGATGGGCTGACTGTAGGTTTGGCTGTCGGTAAAGCCCAGTTCGGCCAAACGGGCCAGCCGCTCGCTGTGGGCGTGCGGGCCTTGGGGCCAATCCCACACGAACAGGCCAATGCCCTGGCCTTGTTCAGGGCTCAGCGCATGGCGGGCCATCAACCCGGCCGCGGTGCTGCGCGCGTTGACGCTGCCCGCCCTGGCCTGAACATGGCCGGGCACCCGCCAATAGAGTTCACCTTGCAATAACATGTCCACAGGCTGTGGCAAGTGTTGTGGGATGGCGCTGATCACCTGTGCAGCCGCCGTCCAGTTCTGCCCGGTAAGCCCGTCGCCGCGGCTGATGACGTGTTGTAGTTGCCCTTGGTGGTAGATCAGGGTGACGGCCACGCCATCCACTTTAGGTTGCACCCACACGTCCTGACGGCCCTTGATCCAGCGCTCAACGGCGCGTTCATCTGGCAGCTTGGCCAGCCCGGTTTGTGCCACGGGATGAGCCACCGGGCCGCTTGCCGTTTGCAACGGGTTATCCACAGCTGCGCAGAGTTGCAGGCGGCTGCGCAGTTGGTCGTATACCGCATCGCTGACCAGAGAAACCCCCAAGCGGTGGTAACTGTCGTCCCACACCTTGAGTTGCTGGCGCAGGGCTTGCTCGTCGGCGCAGGGGTTGGCGAGGGTGTTGAAACTGAGAAGCGCGAGCAAAAGCCCACTGAAAACGCGGAGTATGGCCAGCATCATGAGCGTCCTTGCCCGGAGTGAATGCTTAAGGCTAGTGGAGGATGGCCGTGGCGCTTGGGCAGAAGATTGCCGGGTGTTTCTGTGGGAGCGGGCTTGCTCGCGATTCAGGCAGCGCGGTGTGTCAGACAAACTGCGTCGATGCCATCGCGAGCAAGCCCGCTCCCACAGGGGCAGATGTTGTGAGGCACAAAAAAGCCCCGGACAGTGACCTGTCCGGGGCTTCTGGCTTACTTACAAACCAGCTGCGGTGCGCAGTTCTTCAGCGCGGTCGGTACGCTCCCACGTGAACGTGGTGAAGGTATCGTTGCCAACAGTTTTGGTCTGCGGCGTGCGGCCGAAGTGACCGTAAGCGGCTGTTTCCTGATACATCGGGTGCAGCAGGTCGAGCATGGTGGTGATTGCGTATGGACGCAGGTCGAACACTTCACGTACCAGCTTGATGATCTTGTCGTCAGAAATCTTGCCAGTGCCGAAGGTGTTCAACGAAATCGAAGTCGGTTGAGCGACGCCGATTGCGTAGGAAACCTGGATCTCGCAACGCTCAGCCAGGCCGGCAGCCACGATGTTCTTGGCCACGTAACGACCGGCGTAAGCCGCCGAACGGTCAACCTTGGACGGGTCTTTACCCGAGAACGCGCCGCCGCCGTGACGGGCCATGCCGCCGTAGGTGTCAACGATGATCTTGCGGCCGGTCAAGCCGCAGTCGCCCACCGGGCCACCGATGATGAACTGGCCAGTCGGGTTGATGTGGAACTGGGTGTCTTTGTGCAGCAGTTCAGCCGGCAGCACGTGCTTGACGATCAGCTCCATCACGCCTTCGCGCAGGTCGCTGTACGACACTTCCGGGTTGTGCTGGGTCGACAGCACGATGGCGTCAACGGCAACAACCTTGCCGTTTTCGTAACGGCAGGTGACCTGGGACTTGGCGTCCGGGCGCAACCACGGCAGCAGGCCGGATTTACGGGCTTCAGCCTGGCGCTGAACCAGTTGGTGCGAGAAGGTGATCGGTGCTGGCATCAGCACGTCGGTTTCGTTGCTGGCATAGCCGAACATCAGGCCCTGGTCACCGGCGCCCTGATCTTCAGGCTTGGCGCGGTCAACACCCTGGTTGATGTCAGGGGACTGCTTGCCGATGATGTTCATGACACCACAGGTCGCGCCGTCGAAACCGACGTCGGAGCTGGTGTAGCCAATGTCGGTGATCACGTCACGAACGATCTGTTCCAGGTCAACCCAGGCCGAAGTGGTGACTTCGCCTGCAATGATTGCCACGCCGGTTTTCACCAGAGTTTCGCAGGCCACACGGGCGTGCTTGTCTTCAGCAATGATGGCGTCCAGCACCGCATCAGAAATCTGGTCGGCGATTTTGTCCGGATGCCCTTCAGACACGGACTCGGAGGTGAAAAGGGAGTATTCGCTCATCTCGACGGTTTCCTAATATTTACCGATGGTGAGTGTCGCCAGCCGGCCGCTGAAAGTGGCGGACCTGAATCTGGAAACCATTACGTAAGCCTACATAGAGGCTTTCCCCGGGAACGAGTCCCGCAGCGGTGGCCCAATGGGCCAGATCATCTTGTTCAAAACCTAGCCACAGATCGCCGCAAGCCTCGCGGGCCCACGCCTGATTATGGCTACACAACTCTGTTACCAGCAGGCTACCGCCAGGTTTCAACAAGGTGGCCAGTTGCCTGAGTGCATCGGCCGGTGCCGCGAAATGGTGCAAGACCATGTTCACCACCACGCAATCGGCCTGCAGGTGCGCATCGTGCAGCGCGTCGGCCAGGAGCAGGCTGACGTTGTTCAGTGACTCGCGTTCACACAGCTGGCGGGCCAGCTCAAGCATTACCGAGCTGTTGTCCAGTGCCGTGACGTGCTGGAAGCGTTGGGCCAGGTCGGGCAAGAAACTGCCGTCTCCGGGGCCGACTTCAAGGGCCGTGGCGGCTGGGCTGAAGCTCTGTTTGTCGAGCAGCGTCAACACGCTGTCCCGATACTGTGGCACGCCAGCGATCAAGTCCTGTTGAGCTCGAAATTTCTCGGCGATACGCGAGAAAAAGTCCTGGCTGGCCGCTGCTCGTTGTCCATGTACGGCACTGATGCGCGCTTGCACGTCGGCGGGCAGGGTCAGGTTGTCGACCTCTTCCAGCAATGCAGCATGCAACTTGCCGCCCAGCAGTTCGGTGTGGGGCAGGGCACGACGATAAAAAATGGCATTGCCTTCGCGACGCGTGGCCACCAGTTGTGCCTGGGACAACACCTTGAGGTGGTGGCTCATGCCTGACTGGCCGGTGGCAAATATGTGCGTCAGTTCCAGCACTCCAAATGAATCGTTGGCCAACGCGCGCAGCACATTGAGTCGCAGCGGGTCACCTCCGGCCTTGCACAGGGCGGAGAGCTCGTCGCAATCGTCATGGCGGATAGAAGGCACGCGTAAGTTCATGGGGGCGCAGTCTAGTTACCCGCCTCACACCTCGCAAGTTCAATATCAAAACTTTTTGATATTGATCGATAACCGGTTCGTTGGTCGGATGTCCTGCACTCAATAACGAAATGAAATGTCCGATCTTCAACAGGTTGAACGGTTAAGCGCATGAAAAACGCTTCAAGCGACTATCTGTCATTGCCCCGAAGGCGGTGGGTGAGGGAAAATGCTCACCTTTTTTCCGTTTCGATTTAACTTTCAATACCCAGGAGAACAGCGATGCCCAGCCGTCGTGAGCGTGCCAACGCCATTCGTGCACTCAGCATGGATGCCGTGCAAAAAGCCAACAGCGGCCATCCAGGTGCCCCTATGGGTATGGCGGATATCGCCGAAGTACTGTGGCGCGATTATCTGAAGCACAACCCGAGCAATCCTTCGTTCGCTGACCGTGACCGCTTCGTGCTGTCCAACGGCCACGGTTCGATGCTGATCTACTCGTTGTTGCACCTGACCGGCTATGACCTGTCGATCGACGACCTGAAAAACTTCCGCCAACTGCACAGCCGCACCCCGGGCCACCCGGAGTTCGGTTACACGCCGGGCGTTGAAACCACCACTGGCCCGTTGGGCCAGGGCCTGGCCAATGCCGTGGGCTTTGCCCTGGCTGAAAAAGTCATGGGCGCGCAGTTCAACCGTCCTGGCCACAACGTTGTCGACCACCACACCTACGTGTTCCTGGGTGATGGCTGCATGATGGAAGGCATTTCCCACGAAGTTGGCTCGTTGGCCGGCACCTTGGGCCTGAACAAGCTGATCGCGTTCTACGACGACAACGGCATCTCGATTGATGGCGAAGTTGAAGGCTGGTTCACCGACGACACGCCAAAGCGTTTCGAAGCCTACAACTGGCAAGTGATCCGCAACGTTGACGGTCACGATCCGGAAGAAATCAAAACCGCCATCGACACCGCGCGTAAAAGCGACAAGCCAACGCTGATCTGCTGCAAAACCACCATCGGTTTTGGCTCGCCGAACAAGCAAGGCAAAGAAGATTGCCACGGTGCTCCACTGGGCAACGACGAAATCGCCCTGACCCGCACTGCGCTGAACTGGAACCACGGCCCGTTTGAAATCCCGGCCGATATCTACGCCGAATGGGATGCCAAGCAAGCCGGTGCTGCCGTTGAGTCCGAGTGGGACAAGCGCTTCGCCGCCTACGCTGCCGAGTTCCCGGAGCTGGCCAGCGAACTGACCCGTCGCCTGAGCGGCAAGCTGCCTGCAGACTTCGATGCCAAGGCCAGCGCCTACATCGCTGAAGTCGCGGCCAAAGGCGAAACCATCGCCAGCCGTAAAGCCAGCCAAAACACCCTGAACGCCTTTGGCCCGCTGCTGCCTGAACTGCTGGGCGGCTCGGCTGACCTGGCCGGTTCCAACCTGACCCTCTGGAAAGGTTGCAAAGGTGTGAGCGCTGAAGACGCCAGCGGCAACTACGTGTACTACGGCGTACGTGAGTTCGGCATGAGCGCCATCATGAACGGCGTTACCCTGCACGGCGGCCTGGTGCCTTACGGCGCGACCTTCCTGATGTTCATGGAATACGCCCGCAACGCCATCCGCATGTCGGCTCTGATGAAGCAGCGTGTGATCTATGTGTTCACCCACGACTCCATCGGTCTGGGCGAAGACGGCCCGACGCACCAGCCGGTTGAGCAATTGACCAGCCTGCGTACCACGCCGAACCTGGACACCTGGCGCCCATGCGATGCGGTGGAATCCGCAGCGGCCTGGAAATTCGCCCTGGAGCGCAACGACGGCCCGTCCGCGTTGATCTTCTCGCGTCAGAACCTCAACCACCAAACCCGTGATGCTGGCCAGATCGCCAACATCAACCGCGGTGGTTACGTGCTCAAGGACTGCGCAGGCGAGCCTGAGCTGATCCTGATCTCGGCCGGTTCCGAAGTCGGCCTGGCCGTTCAGGCGTACGAGAAACTGACCGAACAAGGCCGCAAGGTCCGTGTGGTGTCGATCCCGTGCACCAGCGTGTACGAAGCTCAAGATGCAGGCTACAAGCAGTCGGTTCTGCCGCTGCAAGTGAGCGCGCGTATTGCCATCGAAGCGTCCCACGCAGACTACTGGTACAAGTACGTGGGCCTGGAAGGCCGCGTGATCGGCATGACCACCTACGGCGAGTCGGCGCCTGCGCCTGCCTTGTTCGAAGAGTTCGGCTTCACCGTGGAAAACATCCTGGGTCAGGCTGAAGAGCTGCTGGAAGACTAAGCAATCCCCCCGTAGGAGCTGCCGAGGTACGAAGGCTGCGATCTTTTAAAAAATCAAAAGATCGCAGCCTGCGGCAGCTCCTACGGGGGATCGTTGTGTTTACACCCTGATAAGAGAACCCCATGCCTCAACTGCGTCCTTACAAAGTTGCACTCAACGGCTACGGCCGGATTGGTCGTTGCGTCTTGCGTGCGTTGTTTGAGCGAGGGGCGGCTGCCGGGTTTGAAATTGTTGCACTGAATGATTTGGCCGATATGGCCAGCCTCGAATATTTGACGCGCTTCGACTCCACCCATGGCCGGTTCCCCGGCGACATACGGATCGAAGGCGACTGCCTGCATATCAACGGCGACTGTGTGAAAGTGTTCCGCAGTGCCACCCCCGAAGGTATCGACTGGGCCGCGCTGGGTGTTGATCTGGTGCTGGAATGCTCCGGCGTCTATCACTCCCGTGGCGATGGCCAGCGTTTTCTCGATGCCGGGGCACCCCGTGTGCTGTTCTCGCAGCCAATGGCCAGCGAAGCCGATGTTGACGCGACCATCGTGTATGGCGTCAACCAGCACACCCTGACCGGCGACGAGCGCCTGGTGTCCAACGCCTCGTGCACCACCAACTGCGGCGTGCCGCTGTTGCGCCTGCTCGACGAAGCGTTCGGCCTTGAGTACGTATCGATTACTACGATCCACTCGGCCATGAACGACCAGCCGGTGATTGATGCCTACCACCATGAAGACCTGCGTCGTACACGCTCGGCGTTTCAGTCGGTGATTCCGGTGTCCACCGGCCTTGCCAAAGGCATTGAGCGTTTATTGCCGGAACTTGCCGGCCGGATTCAAGCCAAAGCCGTACGTGTGCCGACCCTGAATGTGTCATGTCTGGACATTACCTTGGTCACGGCGCGTGACACCGACGCCACCGAAGTGAACCGTGTACTGCGCGAGGCGGCGACCAGCGGCCCGCTCAAAGGCCTGTTGGCGTACACCGAGTTGCCGCACGCCAGTTGCGATTTTAACCACGACCCGCATTCGGCCATCGTCGATGCCAGCCAGACCCGCGTTTCCGGCCCACGGCTGGTGAACCTGCTGGCCTGGTTCGACAACGAATGGGGTTTTGCCAATCGAATGATCGATGTGGCCGAGCACTATTTGCACATCACTCACCCTAAACCCGCTCTCTAACATTAGAAACTCAGGAACTGCGACCCATGACCGTGTTGAAGATGACCGACCTCGATCTCCAAGGTAAGCGCGTACTGATCCGCGAAGACCTCAACGTCCCGGTGAAGGACGGTGTTGTCGCCAGCGATGCGCGCATCCTTGCTTCGCTGCCGACCATCAAGCTGGCCCTGGAAAAAGGCGCAGCGGTTATGGTCTGCTCGCACCTGGGGCGTCCGACTGAAGGCGAGTTCTCGGCCGAGAACAGCCTCAAGCCAGTCGCGGACTACCTGAGCAAAGCCCTGGGCCGCGAAGTGCCGCTGGTCAGCGACTACCTGAACGGCGTCGACGTTAAAGCGGGCGACATCGTGTTGTTCGAAAACGTGCGCTTCAACAAGGGCGAAAAGAAAAACGCTGACGAGCTGGCCAAGCAATACGCCGCCCTGTGCGACGTGTTCGTGATGGACGCTTTCGGTACTGCGCACCGCGCTGAAGGCTCGACCCACGGCGTTGCCAAGTTCGCCAAGGTTGCCGCTGCGGGCCCATTGCTGGCCGCTGAGCTGGACGCACTGGGCAAAGCCCTGGGCGCTCCGGCCAAGCCAATGGCGGCCATTGTTGCCGGCTCCAAAGTGTCGACCAAACTCGAAGTGCTTAACAGCCTGAGCCAGATCTGCGACCTGCTGATCGTTGGCGGCGGCATTGCCAACACCTTCCTGGCGGCTGCCGGTCACCCGGTGGGCAAATCGCTGTACGAACCCGACCTGCTGGACACTGCTCGCGCCATCGCGGCCAAGGTCAACGTGCCGCTGCCAACCGACGTCGTGGTTGCCAAGCAATTCGCAGAAACCGCTGAAGCGACCGTCAAACTGATCGGCGACGTGGCCGCTGACGACATGATCCTGGACATTGGTCCGCAAACTGCAGCGCACTTCGCTGACCTGCTGAAATCGTCCAAGACCATTCTGTGGAACGGTCCGGTAGGCGTTTTTGAATTTGACCAGTTCGGCAACGGCACCAAAGTGCTGGCCCAGGCCATTGCCGACAGCCAGGCCTTCTCGATTGCTGGCGGTGGCGACACCCTGGCGGCCATCGACAAATACGGCATTGCTGATCAAATTTCGTACATCTCGACAGGCGGCGGTGCCTTCCTGGAGTTCGTTGAAGGCAAGGTACTGCCTGCTGTTGAAATTCTGGAAAGCCGCGCCAAAGCCTGACTATGACTCAGGCCCTGAAAGGAAGCATGGACATGGTCAAGTTGTTACCGCTGTTGATAGTTGCGGGCTTTTTGGCCGGTTGCGCCGGTTCGGCCCCGCCGCCGGCAGAGGCCGCCACTCCCGAAGAGAGTGGTTGCTACCAGGCCGACTGGCAGGCGCAGAGCGTGCCGCTGGTCAATAAACGCTCAGGGCCTGAAGCGCTGGAAAAATACGAGACCCCGCAAGCCTCAAAAGGGCGCGGGTGCCCTTGAGGCTAATACTGTAGGAGCGAGCTTGCCTCGCGATCTTATGAATTTTTAAGAGATCGCGAGGCAAGCTCGCTCCTACATGGGGCCGCCCAGCCAGGGCTGGAGGTGGAAAGTTTCAGCCGCAT
>NZ_JASCPQ010000140.1:0-9940 GCF_029959305.1 Pseudomonas sp. PS01297 | reverse complement strand
CGATAGTGTCTGCCCGGTGCGTCTGACAAACCGAGTCGTTTGCATCGCGAGCAAGCCCGCTCCCACGGATTTTCTACAGATTGGACGCTGGAGGATTCGCCATGACTGATCCACTCGACAAGGCTACCTCCAGCGCCCCGGCCATAGTGGGTGAGGGCTGTTTGAGTCGTTACGACCCGGACGCCCTCAGCCCCGAGGATGGCACTGATTTTCCTGACGCCGCCAGGCTTTGGGAGCAACTACAGCAAGACGCTGAAGCTGACCCCAAGCCGTAAGTCCATTTATTGCTTAGATACGGAAACTGCCCACCAATTGCTTGAGGCGAGCGGCCTGTTGTTCGAGGTCGGTGCAGGCGCGCAAGGTGGACTGCAGGTTTTCAATCCCTTCCTGATTCAGCGTATTGATCTCGGTAATGTCCATGTTGATCGACTCAACCACCGAGGTTTGCTCTTCGGTTGCGGTCGCCACGGACTGGTTCATGCCGTCAATCTCGCCAATACGCTCTGTCACGCTGACCAGCCGCTCACCGGCCAGGTTGGCGATCTCGACGCTGTCTTCGCTGTGGCGCTGGCTTTCATCCATGGTGCTGACCGAGGCGCGGGCGCTGATTTGTAGCTCTTCGATCATCGCCTGGACTTGCTGTGCTGACTCTTGAGTGCGGTGTGCCAGGTTGCGCACCTCATCGGCCACCACGGCAAAACCGCGTCCGGCTTCTCCGGCGCGGGCCGCTTCAATGGCGGCGTTGAGGGCCAGCAGGTTGGTTTGCTGCGAGATGCTGGTGATCACTTCGAGGATCTGCCCAATGTTCACGGTCTTGCCGTTGAGCGACTCGATATGGCCACTGGACGTGCCGAGCATTTGCGACAGTTGCTGCATGGAACTGATGCTGCGCTCAACCACTTGCTGGCCTTCGGTCGCCAGGCCACGGGCGTCGCTGGCCTGTTGCGAGGCCTGGGCGGCGTTGCGAGCGATCTCTTGGGCGGCGGCACCCAGCTCGTTGATGGCAGCGGCAACACTGTTGGTGCGGCTGGCCTGTTCGTCAGAGTTGAGCATTGACGAGTTGGAGGCGCTGACCACGCGCAGGGCCACTTCGTTAACCTGCGCGGTGGCCGAGGACACTTCGCGCATGGAGGTGTGAATGCGCTCTACAAAGTCGTTGAACGCACTGCCCAGGGTGCCGAACTCGTCGTTGGAGGTTACGTCGAGGCGGCGGGTCAAATCGCCTTCACCTTCGGCAATGTTCTGCATGGCGCGGGTCATGACGTGCAGGGGCTGCAACAGCAAGCGGATCAACAGGCCGAGGAGGGCGATGATCGAGATCACGGCAATCACCGTGGCGATCACCGCCGATGTCCGGAATGTGTTCAATGCGGCAAAGGCTTTTTCTTTATCCACAGACAGACCGATCGACCAGTTGACGTTCCCCAGCCCTTTGACCGGGGTAAAGGTCACGATCCGGGTTTTGCCGTTGGCCTGGATCTCGCTGAACGCGCTGCTGATAGGCGGCGTGTCCTGCGGGTAAATATCCTTCAGGTACTGGGTGACCAGGGTTTTGTCCGGGTGAACCAGGACCTTGCCGTCGCCACTGATCAGAAAGGCATAGCCCAAACCATTAAAGTTCAAGGCATTGATGGTGTCCGTGATGGTTTGCAGGCTCAGGTCAGCCCCGGCCACGCCCAGTGTCTGCCCGGCTTTTTTCACGGCGCTGCCAATCGAGATAATCATCTGCCCGGTGACCGCATCAATGTACGGTTCGGTCAGGCTGGCGCTGCTGCTGTTGACGGCGTCTTTGTACCAGGGGCGGGTGCGCGGGTCGAAACCGTCGGGCATTTTGCTGTCAGGGCGAATGGTGAATGCGCCCTGGTTATCACCAAAGTAATCGGCCATGAAGGTGCTGGTCAGCGCCTTCTGCTCCAGCACGTTGGCGGCCTGGGCGGGCTCGGGGTTGATGGCCAAGGATTGTGCGAGGTTTTCGACCAGCAAAATCCGCCCGCCGAGCCATGTCTGAATCGTATTGGCGGTGACACTGCCCATCTCATGCAGGTAGTTGTCGAGGTTGTTGCGGATGGCATTGCGCTGCAAGTAATCGTTGTACAAGGCAAAGAGCGAGAACGCGGCTATGACAATCAGGGACGCAGCCAGCAGGATTTTATGACTGAAACGCAGGTTTTTATTCATGGCTAGAAGGGTCCGCTAAGTTCTATAAATGTGAGGCCTACACGCTGTAAAACGCGCACTCTACAAATCACGGCTAGAACAGAAGCGATTTGAGTATTTATAAGTGGGCTTTCCTACGCTAAATCAGGAATTTTCTGGTCTAGCATTAAGAGGGTATCGACGCGGACCCGTGAAAGATTAATCAAAGGTGGCAAAATGCCTGACTCTTCTGCTCTTGTACTCGGCGCTGACCTTGCGGGTCAGCCCATTGCTCAGTCATTACGTTTGGCCAATCGCCATGGTTTAGTGGCGGGTGCCACGGGGACAGGTAAAACCGTCACCCTGCAACGTTTGGCTGAGCAATTCAGCGATGCGGGGGTTGCCGTGTTTGCCGCCGACATCAAGGGCGACCTGTGTGGGCTGGGCGCGGCGGGCAATCCCCAAGGCAAAATTGCGGAGCGCATTGCCAGTATGCCGTGGCTGAATTATCAGCCCAAGGCGTACCCGGTCACTCTGTGGGACATCCAGGGCAAAACGGGCCATCCATTGCGTACAACCCTGAGCGAAATGGGGCCGCTGCTGCTGGGCAGTTTGCTTGAACTGACCGACAGCCAGCAGTCTGCGCTGTACGCGGCGTTTAAAGTGGCTGATCGCGAAGGGTTGTTGCTGCTGGACCTCAAAGACCTCAAGGCGCTGCTCGGGCATTTGCGTGAGAACCCGGACGTGCTGGGCGAAGACGCAGCGTTGATGACGACGGGGTCTAGCCAGGCGTTGTTGCGCCGTTTGGCCACGTTGGAGCAGCAGGGTGCCGAGTCGTTGTTTGGTGAGCCTGCGCTGCAACTCGAAGACCTCTTGCAGCCTGCCAGCGATGGTCGTGGTCGCATCCATTTGCTCGACGCCAGCCGCCTGGTGCACGAAGCGCCCAAGGTGTATGCGACCTTCCTGTTATGGCTCTTGGCCGAGCTGTTTGAGCAATTGCCGGAGCGTGGCGACGCCGACAAACCCTTGCTGGCGCTGTTTTTCGACGAGGCGCATTTGTTGTTTGCCGATACGCCCAAGGCGCTGCAAGACCGTTTGGAGCAAGTGGTTCGGTTGATTCGTTCCAAAGGGGTAGGCGTGTACTTTGTCACGCAATCACCGGCGGACTTGCCTGACACGGTGCTGGCGCAATTGGGCTTGCGTATCCAGCATGGATTACGTGCGTTCACCGCCAAAGAGCAAAAGTCGCTGAGGGCGGTGGCTGACGGGTTTCGCCCGAACCCGGCATTTAGTGCCTTGGCGGTATTGACCGAACTGGGGACCGGCGAGGCATTGGTGGGCATGCTCGAAGAAAAGGGCACGCCAGCGATGGTTCAGCGCGTATTGATTGCGCCACCGCAGTCGCGCATCGGGCCGCTGAGCGAGGCTGAACGGGCGGCCTTGATTGCCAGTTCGCCCTTGCAGGGGCGTTACGACAAACCGATAGACCGCGAATCGGCTTACGAAGTGCTGCAGGCGCGCAAGGGCCAGGCGCCAGAAGGGCAAGCCCCGGCGGCGCCCCATGAACCGAGCTTGCTGGATCAGGCGGGTGAGTTTTTGGGGACGAGTACGGGCAAAGCCCTGCAATCGATGGCACGCCAGGCCGCGAGCCAGATGGGCCGTCAATTGGTGCGCGGGTTATTGGGGTCGTTGCTGGGGAATGGCAAGCGTAAATGAAGCGGCGGTCCTGCGGCCCGCATCGCAGCCTCGTTCCTCGTCAGCGACTACAGATGGTGGGCTTATTTGGGTCGGGCGTGGCTGGCCAGGCGTTCAAGGGCTGCGCGCAGGGCCGGGTCGCTGATGCCTTCGGCGGTGGCCTGGATGGTCTGTCCGGCATCCACAGACAAGTCATGGGTGTGCCCGCCGACTTTGGCTTGCACGGTCGGCGGCTGCACTTTAAACAAAATCCGGGTCAGGCTGGCGAACTCATCAAAGGCCTGCAATTGACGTTGCAGGCGTTTTTGCTGGTAGCGCAAACGCGTGGCCCAATGGCCATCGGTGACGATTAACAACAAGCTGCCTTCACGCCAGGATGCTACGTGGCAATGTTCGCGGGCGGCAGGCTGGAGTTGGCTTTCAAGCAGACGTTGCAGGTGCGCAAGGCGCTTGGCATGGCCGAAAATGGCTTTTAGGGGCTTGGCCTCGCGGAGCAGAACGGCGGGTGCGCGTGCTGGGTGTGGGCGAAATGCCATGATCAAACACCTGAGAAAACTGAATGGCAATCCTAGCAGAAACCGCCATTTCCCTCGACACAGACCTGAAACGGTTAAGTTTATTTGCAAAATCAATAGGTAACTTCTGCACCGCATGGGTTGAAGTTCCGCAAAAAGGGCTTATTTTAGTCAGGCCCCGTCACAACGCTGTACCAGTATCGTGGAATAACGCCACTTTCCTCACCGCCGTTTCCGGGTAGAATGCTCGCTCGCATGCGGCCATCAGGGCTGCTCGGGCGACTCTCGGGGCCGCCCTCCATCCCTATGTGTGGAAGATCCTGCCGATATGTTTGCGCCTTTGTTAAAGAAACTTTTTGGAAGCAAGAACGAGCGCGAAGTTAAACGCATGCTCAAGACGGTACAGGTCGTTAATGCCTTCGAAGAGCAAATGGTTGCTCTGAGTGATGAGCAATTGCGCGCCAAGACCGAAGAGTTCAAGGCCCGCATAGCTAAAGGTGAGACCCTCGATCAATTGTTGCCTGAAGCGTTCGCGGTCTGCCGTGAAGCCGGTAAGCGCATCATGGGCATGCGTCACTTTGACGTACAGCTGATCGGTGGCATGACCTTGCACGAAGGCAAGATCGCAGAAATGCGTACCGGTGAAGGTAAAACCCTGGTAGCAACCCTGGGCGTTTACCTCAATGCATTGTCCGGCAAGGGCGTGCATGTGGTCACTGTGAACGACTACCTGGCACGTCGAGATGCCAACTGGATGCGCCCGCTCTATGAGTTCCTGGGGCTTTCGGTCGGTGTTGTTACGCCTTTCCAGCCACCACAGGAAAAGCGTGAAGCCTACGCCGCTGATATCACCTACGGGACCAACAACGAGTTTGGCTTCGATTACCTGCGCGACAACATGGCTTTCAGCATGGAAGAAAAATTCCAGCGCGAGCTTAATTTCGCTGTAATCGACGAAGTCGACTCCATCCTGATCGACGAAGCGCGTACGCCGCTGATCATCTCGGGTCAGGCCGAAGACAGCTCCAAGCTGTACACCGAAATCAACAAGCTGATCCCGCGTCTTGAACAACACATCGAAGAAGTGGAAGGTGAAGTCACCAAGCCTGGCCACTACACCATCGATGAGAAGACCCGTCAGGTCGAGCTGAACGAATCCGGTCACCAGTTTGTAGAAGACATGCTGACCCAGATCGGTCTGCTGGCCGAAGGCGAAAGCCTGTACTCGGCGCACAACCTGGGCCTGTTGACCCACGTGTACGCTGCTCTGCGCGCTCACAAGCTGTTCCATCGCAACATCGAATACATCGTTGAAGACGGTCAGGTATTGCTGGTCGACGAACACACCGGCCGTACCATGCCGGGGCGTCGTTTGTCCGAAGGCCTGCATCAGGCGATTGAAGCGAAGGAAGGCCTGAACATTCAGGCCGAGAGCCAGACCCTGGCATCGACAACCTTCCAGAACTACTTCCGTCTGTACAACAAGCTGTCCGGCATGACCGGTACCGCAGACACCGAAGCGTTCGAATTCCACCAGATCTACGGTCTGTCGGTGATGGTTATCCCGCCGAACAAGCCGCTGGCGCGTAAAGACTACAACGACCTGGTGTTCCTGACCGCAGACGAGAAGTACGCCGCCATCGTGGCCGACATCAAGGACTGCATGGAAAAAGGCCGCCCGGTACTGGTCGGTACTGCCACCATCGAAACCTCTGAGCACATGTCCAACCTGCTGAAGCAGGAAGGCATAGAGCACAAGGTACTGAACGCCAAGTTCCACGAAAAAGAAGCTGAAATCATTGCCCAGGCCGGTCGTCCGGGCGCACTGACCATCGCCACCAACATGGCCGGTCGTGGTACCGACATCCTGTTGGGCGGTAACTGGGAAGTCGAAGTGGCTTCGCTCGAAAACCCGACGCCAGAGCAAATTGCCCAGATCAAAGCCGATTGGCAAAAACGTCACCAGCAAGTGCTGGAGTCGGGTGGTCTGCATGTCATCGCTTCCGAGCGCCATGAATCGCGCCGTATCGACAACCAGTTGCGTGGTCGTGCCGGTCGTCAGGGTGATACCGGTTCCAGCCGCTTCTACCTGTCGCTGGAAGACAGCCTGATGCGTATCTTCGCTTCTGATCGAGTGAAGAACTTCATGAAGGCCCTGGGCATGCAGTCTGGCGAAGCGATTGAGCACCGCATGGTGACCAACGCGATCGAAAAGGCTCAGCGCAAGGTTGAAGGTCGCAACTTCGACATCCGTAAGCAATTGCTGGAGTTCGATGACGTTAACAACGAACAGCGTAAAGTGATTTATCACATGCGTAACACGTTGCTGGCGGCTGAAAACATCGGCGAAACCATTGCCGACTTCCGCAAGGACGTTCTCGACAGCACCGTCAGCGCGCACATCCCGCCGCAATCGTTGCCTGAGCAGTGGGACATTGCCGGTCTGGAAGCAGCCATCGAAAGCGGCTTTGGGGTGAAACTGCCGATCCAGCAATGGCTCGACGAAGACGATCACCTGTACGAAGAAACCCTGCGCGAGAAGCTGCTGAACGAGCTGCTGGCGTCGTACAACGAGAAAGAAGAACAGGCCAGCGCGCAAGCCCTGCGCACGTTCGAGAAGCAAATTGTGCTGCGTGTTCTGGACGACCTGTGGAAAGACCACCTGTCGACCATGGACCACTTGCGCCACGGTATCCACTTGCGCGGCTATGCGCAGAAGAACCCGAAGCAAGAGTACAAGCGCGAGTCGTACAACCTGTTCTCCGAGCTGCTTGATTCGATCAAGCGTGATTCGATCCGTGTACTGTCCCATGTACAGGTTCGTCGCGAAGACCCGGTTGAAGAAGAAGCCCGTCTGCGTCAAGAAGCTGAAGAGCTGGCTTCGCGCATGCAGTTCCAGCACGCCGAAGCGCCAGGCCTTGATCAGCCTGATGCCATGGCCCAAGTGCTTGAAGGTGCAGACATCGCTGACATCGACACGTCGTCCGAGCCGGTCCGTAATGACCAGAAGCTGGGCCGCAACGAGCTGTGCTACTGCGGCTCGGGCAAGAAATACAAGCACTGTCACGGGCAAATCAACTAAAGCCCGCTTCATTTGCTGAAACACCTGCGCCGCGACCGGCTTTAGCCGTCGCGGCGTTTTACCATTGAATTCCCGCCCATTGGCGGAACTGTCATCTCTATGTAGGAGCGCGTCATGGCTGTTGGTCTTGGTCCTTTGCCTGTTTTGCACCCGGTGGCCGGTTTTGAGCTGGGTATTTCTAGCGCCGGTATCAAGCGTTCTGGGCGTAAGGATGTTGTGGTCATGCGCTGCGCTGAAGGCTCGAATGTCGCTGGCGTGTTCACCTTGAATGCCTTTTGCGCCGCGCCGGTCATTTTGGCCAAGCAACGTGTTCAGGGGCCAGTGCGCTACCTGCTGACCAACACTGGCAATGCCAACGCCGGTACCGGCGAGCCGGGCCTGATCGCGGCCACACGCACCTGCGCCAAGCTGGCTGAACTGACGGGTGTAGATGCCAGCGCAGTGCTGCCGTATTCCACCGGTGTGATCGGCGAGCCGCTGCCGGTTGAGAAAATCGAAGGTGCTTTGCAAGCCGCGCTGGACGACCTGTCGGAAAACCATTGGGCCGAAGCGGCCACCGGCATCATGACCACAGACACCTTGCCGAAAGGGGCGAGTCGTCAGTTTGAGCATGAAGGCGTGACCGTCACCGTCACCGGCATCAGCAAAGGTGCGGGCATGATTCGGCCGAACATGGCCACCATGCTGGGTTACATCGCGACCGACGCCAAAGTGTCCCGTGATGTCCTGCAAAACCTGTTGCTTGATGGTGCCAACAAGTCGTTCAACCGCATCACCATCGATGGCGATACCTCGACCAACGATTGCTGCATGCTGATTGCTACCGGCAAAGCCAACCTGCCAGAAATCACCGAAGCCAGCGGTCCACTGTTCGCAGCCTTGAAGCAGGCGGTGTTTGAAGTGTGCATGGACGTGGCCCAGGCCATCGTACGTGACGGGGAAGGCGCGACCAAATTCGTGACCGTTGAAGTGAATGGCGGTGGCAACCACCAGGAATGCCTGGACGTCGGTTACACCGTGGCTCACTCGCCCTTGATCAAGACCGCGCTGTTTGCCTCTGACCCGAACTGGGGCCGTATTTTGGCGGCCGTTGGGCGTGCCGGTGTACCGGACCTGGACGTGAGCAAAATCGACGTGTTCCTCGGCGAAGTGTGCATTGCCAGCGGCGGCGCACGCGCGGCCACTTACACCGAAGAGCAAGGTTCGGCGGTGATGGCCCGTGAAGAAATCACCATTCGCATCGAATTGGGTCGCGGCACCGCCAGCGAAACCATCTGGACCACAGACTTGTCCCACGAGTACGTGAAAATCAACGCTGAATACCGTACCTGATCACTGTTCTACGCGAGCATGCAGCCCATGCTCGCGTAGAACGTTGTGGGGGTTATATACCAAGGTTTGGCGTTTAAAGCCTGGCAACAGGCCGGATTAGAGGAAGTACAAGGGTGAAACGAATTCATGTGGCTGCGGCCGTTATCCGTGGCGAAGGCGGCAAGGTACTGATTGCCCGTCGCGCTGATACTCAGCATCAAGGCGGGCTCTGGGAGTTCCCTGGTGGCAAAGTCGAGGCGGGGGAGTCGGTTGAGGCTGCGTTGAATCGTGAGCTGCAAGAAGAACTGGGGATTACGGTGAGCGCAGCACGACCGTTGATCAAGGTTCAGCATGATTACCCGGACAAGCAGGTCCTGCTTGATGTGTGGGAAGTTTCGCAATTCACGGGTGAGCCTCATGGTGCTGAAGGTCAGCCATTGGCGTGGGCTTCGGCGCGAGACTTGGCCAATTATGAGTTCCCGGCGGCGAATCAGCCGATAGTGGCGGCTGCACGTTTGCCGGATCAGTATCTGATTACCCCGGACGGGCTGGAAACCCCGGAGTTGTTGCGCGGATTGCAGAAGGCTATAGCGGGCGGTATCAAGCTGGTTTCATTGCGTGCGCCCAATGGTTACGACCCCAAGTACCGAGATTTGGCGGTGGATGCGACCGGGTTGTGTGCAGGTAAGGCGCAACTGATGCTCAAAGGTCCGCTGGAATGGCTGGGAGATTTTCCTTCGGCGGGTTGGCATTTAACCGCCGGGCAATTGCGCAAATACGCCGCCAAAGGCCGACCGTTGGCAAAAGAGCGTTGGTTGGCGGCTTCCTGCCATAACGCAGAAGAACTGGCGTTGGCTGAGCAGATGGGCGTGGACTTTGTGACCTTGTCGCCGGTATTGCCGACCCAAACGCACCCGGATACGCAGCCTTTGGGTTGGGAGCAGGCGCAGGCGTTGATCGCCAACTTCAACAAGCCGGTGTTTTTGCTGGGCGGGTTGGTGCCGGACGATCGCCAGCAGGCATGGCATATCGGCGCACAGGGCGTTGCCGGAATCCGCGCGTTCTGGCCGCAGGAATAGACCTCTGTGCGGCGTTGAAGATCAAAAGATCGCGAGGGGCACGTGATCTCTGTAGTCGCTGCCGAGGCACGAAGGCTGCGATCGGTTGCGAAGCAGCCGTAAAAAGCTCGCAGCCTTCGTAC
>NZ_JASCPQ010000013.1:0-74251 GCF_029959305.1 Pseudomonas sp. PS01297 | reverse complement strand
AGCTTGCCTCGCGATCTTTTAAAGATCAAAAGATCGCGAGGCAAGCTCGCTCCTACAAAATAGTGACCGAATTATAAATATTAGTCACTGCTTGACCCTATGTATCACTCGCGTCGTTAAGCTAGACTGCGTCCCACATTAATCGTCGTTTACAGATTACGAGGTTTGCCATGGCTGATTACAAAGCGCCGCTGCGTGATATGCGCTTCGTCCTCAATGAAGTGTTCGAAGTTGCTGCTCTCTGGGCGCAACTGCCTGCATTGGCCGAGTCCGTTGATGCTGAAACGGTCGAAGCCATTCTCGAAGAAGCCGGCAAGGTGACCGCCAAGAGCGTCGCCCCGTTGAGTCGCGACGCTGACGAGGAAGGCTGCCACTGGAATGACTCCGTGGTGACCACGCCGGCCGGTTTTGTCGATGCCTATAAAACCTACGCCGAAGGCGGTTGGGTGGGCGTGGGCGGCAACCCGGAGTTCGGCGGCATGGGCATGCCCAAGGCGGTGTCGGCCCAGGTCGAAGAAATGATCAACTCCTCCAGCCTGGCCTTTGGCCTGTACCCGATGCTCACCTCAGGCGCCTGCGTGTCGATCAACGCCCACGCCAGCGAAGAACTCAAAGCCACGTACCTGCCCAATATGTACTCGGGCGAGTGGGCCGGTTCCATGTGCTTGACCGAGCCGCACGCCGGGACCGACCTGGGGATGATTCGCACCAAGGCCGAGCCGCAAGCTGACGGTTCGTACAAGGTCAGCGGGACGAAGATTTTTATCACCGGTGGCGAGCACGACCTCACCGAAAACATCATCCACTTGGTACTGGCCAAACTGCCGGACGCACCCGCGGGGCCTAAAGGCATTTCGCTATTCCTGGTGCCCAAGGTGCTGGTCAATGCCGATGGCAGCCTGGGTGAGCGCAACCCGGTGTTCTGCGGTTCGATCGAACACAAGATGGGCATCAAGGCGTCGTCGACCTGCGTGATGAACTTCGATGAGGCCGTGGGTTATCTGGTGGGTGAGCCTAACCGTGGCCTGGCGGCGATGTTCACCATGATGAACTACGAGCGTCTGGGCGTGGGTATCCAGGGCCTGGCCTCGGGCGAGCGCTCGTATCAGAACGCCGTGGAATATGCCCGTGACCGCCTGCAAGGGCGCGCGGCAACCGGCGCACAGGCCAAAGACAAAGCGGCTGACCCGATCATCGTGCACGCCGACGTGCGCCGCATGCTGCTGACCATGAAGGCGTCCAACGAAGGCGGCCGCGCGTTCTCGACCTACGTGGCCAATCAGTTGGACATCGCCAAGTTCAGCGAAGACCCGACCGCCCGCGCTCGCGCTGATGGTTTGGTGGCGTTGCTGACGCCAGTGGCCAAGGCCTTCCTGACTGACCTTGGGCTGGAGACCACGGTGCACGGCCAGCAAGTGTTTGGCGGCCATGGCTACATTCGCGAGTGGGGCCAGGAGCAACTGGTGCGTGATGTGCGCATCACGCAGATCTACGAAGGCACCAACGGCATTCAGGCGCTGGACCTGATGGGGCGCAAGATCGTCGGTAATCGCGGGGCTGACTACCGCGTGTTCGCTGACGAGATCCGCCAGTTCATCGCGCAGGCCCCGGCTGACCTCAACGAGTTCACCCAGCCGTTGGCCGCTGCGCTGGACAACCTTGACCAGTTGACCGCCTGGGTACTGGACCGCGCGCAACACAACCCGAATGAAATCGGCGCGGCGTCGGTTGAGTACCTGCACGTGTTCGGCTACACCGCGTATGCCTACATGTGGGCGTTGATGGCCCGTGCGGCGCAGGGTAAAGAGGCGGATGACGCGTTCTATGCCAGCAAGCTGGGCACTGCGCGCTTTTATTTCGCGCGTTTATTGCCGCGTATCCATTCGTTGAGTGCTTCGGTCAAGGCGGGCAGTGAGTCGCTGTATTTGCTGGATGAGGCCCAGTTTTAAGGTGTTTAGTCCTGTGTAAGCTTTTGCTTACATTACGTGCTGCCAATCGCCCATATCGCCAAATTGGATCCATGGGTAATCTTGGTTTCAAGGACGTAGAGCAGGAAGCTCAAAGCAACAACACGGACACGTAGGATTCCGCCAGGATGGTGGAGCGAAAAGGATGTCAGGGAAACAGTCTGCAAAACCCCGCTTAGGCGGGGTTTTCTTTTTTGTGCGCCTGAAATTTCTGTAGCCGCTGCCGAAGGCTGCGATAAGGGCCGAAGGACCTTCGCTCTTGGTTCAATGCAGGGCCGCTACGCAGCCCATCGCAGCCTGCGGCAGCGGCTACAGGGAATCGTGCAGCCTTACAGCGGCGCCTCCTGGTGTTGAATCACGTCTTCAAGCAGGCTGCGCAATAGCCCCAGGGTGGCTTGCTGGCGCTGCACGTCGCGGCACACCAGGCCGACTTTCAGCGGCACGCGGGGTTCGCTCAGGGGTTTCCAGAGCAGCGCCTGATGGTCATTCTCATGGCGCGAGCGCCCCGGCAGCACGGTCGCCAACTTGGTGTGCAGCAAGCTGTCGAGTATCCCGGCCATGGTGTTCAACTCGGCCTGCACCTGCGGGCGACGGCCCAGGCTGGCCAGTTGGTTTTGCCAGATCTGGCGCACCTGAAACTCTTCCCCGAGCAACAACATCGGCAACTCGGCGGCCTGTGTCAGTGACACCTTCTTGAATTCACGCAGCGGATGATCCGCCGGGATGACCAGTTGCAGTTCATCTTCGTACAGCTGCGTGCCATGCAACCCCGGCTGGCGCGGCGGCAGGTAGCTGATACCGATGTCCAGTGAGCCATTGAGCAGGCGCCGCTCGATTTCCATGCCGGTCAATTCGTAAATCTGTACCACCAAATGCGGCTGTGCCTGACGCACGCGCTCGAGCATTTGCGGCACCAGGCTGGTGTGCACGGTTTGCAGTACGCCAATGGCAATGGTGCGCAGCGCATGGCCTTGAAAGTTACTCAACGCTTCACGCGCACGCTGCAAGCCGTCGAGCAGCGGCAAGGCGTGGTTGTACAGCGTATGGGCGGCCAGGGTGGGCAGCAGGCGTTTGCTGCTGCGCTCGAAGAGGGTCACGTCGAGGTTGTGTTCGAGCTGGCGGATCTGCTGTGACAGCGCCGGTTGCGAGATCGACAGACGCTCGGCAGCGCGGCCCACATGGCCTTCTTCGTACACCGCGACGAAATAACGCAGTTGCTTGAAATCCATAAGTAATACTTATCGAAAATGCTTAAAAAACGAAATAGCTCAAAGGCTTGTGGGCGCCTAGTCTACGCCCGTTCCACTGGGGCTATCGAGCAAAAACGCGCGATAAACCGTACCGGTGGCGCGCTTATTTACATAGGCAAGGCTAAAAACCCGTCAGAGGTTTTAGCGCCCGGGCCGTGCCGGGGCGGTTGCAAATCGAATCTGCTTATGAACACAAGGCCTGCGTGCATGAACCTGTTTAACTTGCGTCGCCCCCAAGCCCATCTTGCTCAACCCGTGGCGGAGCCTGCCCCCGCGCATGAGAGCAACCCGCAAGCCCGCTTTTGCCTGATGCCCAGCGTAGAACGCCCGGCGCAGGTGTTTGTGCGTGGCCAGGGTTCCTGGATGTGGGACAGCGACAGCCGTGCGTACCTCGACTTCACTCAGGGGGGGGCCGTGAACAGCCTGGGCCACAGCCCGGCGGTGCTGGTCAAGGCCATGACGGAACAAGCCCAGTCATTGATGAACCCCGGCGCAGGCTTTTATAACCGCGCCATGCTGACCCTGGCTGAGCGCCTGTGCCAGAGCACGGGCAGCGATCAGGTGCACTTTTTAAACACCGGGGCCGAGGCCAACGAAGGCGCGATCAAGCTGGCGCGCAAGTGGGGCCAACTGCACCGCAACGGCGCCCACCGGATTATCACCGCAACGCGCAGCTGCCACGGTCGCAGCTTCGGCGCGATGTCGGCCTCGGGCAGCGGCACTTTCGACAACCGCTTTGAGCCGCAACTGCCGGGCTTTATCAACGTACCGTTTAACGACTTGCCTGCGCTGCATGCGGCGGTGGATGCACAGACCGTGGCCATCATGCTGGAGCCGGTGCAAAGCGATGCGGGGGTGATTCCGGCGACCGAGCATTACCTCAAGGGCGTCGAGCGCCTGTGCCGCGAGCTGGGTATTTTGCTGATTCTGGATGAAGTCCAGACCGGCATGGGCCGCTGCGGGTCGTTGCTGGCAGAGCAGAACTACGGCGTGCGCGCCGATATTGTCACTCTGGGCAAAGGCCTGGGTGGCGGCGTGCCGTTGGCCGCATTGCTGGCCCGTGGCAAAGCATGTTGCCTGGAGCCCGGCGAGCTGGGCGGCACCCACCACGGCAACGCGTTGATGACCGCAGCCGGTGTCGCGGTGCTCGACACGATTCTGGAAAAAGATTTTCTGGCGCAAGTGCGCGACGCGGGTCAGTACCTGCGCGAAGGGCTGGGGCGACTGGCCAATAGTTATGCACAGGGTGAATTGCGCGGCCAGGGTTTGTTTTGGGGCCTGACCTTGTCGGATGACTCGGCTGAGAACGTGGTTAAGGCTGCGCTGTACGAAGGGCTGTTGATCACCGCCCCGCAGCCCAACTGCCTGCGCTTTACCCCGGCGTTGTGCGTCAGCAAAGGCAACATCGACGAGATGTTGCTACGTCTGGCCCGGGCCTTTGCCCGCGTACGTACGGCGCAGTTGCACTGCCGTCGTGCGGTTACGACGTAACGCCTTTTAAAGAACCGTCTCGCGGTATAACGCGTCGCCCTGTGCCTGTTTCGTTCGGCGCGGGGCGTTTTTTTGTCTGTGGATAAGTCTGCGCTGAACCTTTTGTCGGGCCTGTGAGTCGATTAAGGGTAAGGGCCGTGTGAGCCCGTTAAGGATTGGGAGCCGAGCGTATGGAATTTCTGAAGATCATCATTGCCATTTTGCTGCCGCCATTGGGCGTGTTCATGCAGGTGGGGTTTGGCGGGGCATTCTGGTTGAACATCTTGCTGACCCTGTGCGGTTACATCCCGGGGATCGTGCACGCGGTGTACATCATCGCCAAGCGTTCGAATTGACCCGCCGTCTGTAGGAGCGAGCTTGTCTCGCGAGCTTTTAAAGATCAAAAGATCGCGAGGCGAGCTCGCTCCTACAGGGGTTTTGGGGTTTCAGGGGTTTAGCAGTTTGCTGTAGAACAGCCATTCGTGCTCGAGCGCGTGGGCCTGGTTGCTGGCTTTGCGAAAGCCGTGGCGTTCTTGCGGGTAGTAATACGCTTTGGCCGGGATGCCGTTGTCTTCCAGGGCCTTGAGCATGTCGCGGGTTTGCTGTGGCACGACCACGGCGTCCAGTTCTCCTTGAAAGAAGATCACCGGCACGCGGATTTGCCCGGCGTGCAGCAACGGCGTGCGCGCAGCGTAACGCTCGGCATCGCGCACAGGGTCGCCGATCAGCCAATCGAGGTAGTCGCCTTCAAACTTGTGGGTGCTGCGCGTCAGTGCAATCGGGTCGCTGACGCCATACAGGCTGGCACCGCCACGGAATACGTCTTTGAACGCCAGCGCACACAGGGTGGTGTAGCCGCCCGCGCTACCGCCGCGAATAAAGGCTTTTTCGCCATCAATCAGCCCTTGCCCGGCCAGGTAGCTGACCACCGCGCAGGCATCTTCAACATCCACTTCGCCCCATTTCAGGTGCAAGGCTTGCCGATAATCGCGGCCATAGCCGGTGCTGCCCCGGTAGTTGAGGTCGGCCACGGCAAAGCCGCGCTGGGTCCAGTACTGAATGCGCGGGTCGAGCATCGGGTAGCAGGCCGACGTCGGGCCGCCGTGCACGAAGACCACCAAGGGCGGTTTAACCTCGCCGTGCATCGCCGGGTAGAAGAAACCGTGGGCTTCGCCGTTGCCGGACGGGTAGCGCAAGGTCTGCGGGCGGCTGATTTGTTCGGCGGGCAAGGGCGCTATGCCACCGGCCAGCACGCGGGCCTGCTTGTCGCTGCGGCCAATGCGCAGGATCGCCGACGGGCTGACGGGGGAGGCGGCGATGCAATAGAGGTAAGCGTCATCCAGCGCCAGGCAGCGAAACCGGCTGTAGTCGCCGGTGAAGTCTTCGACGCTGCCGTCAGCCGCGTGAATGCCCAAGCGTCCGAAACCGGCTTCGGTCCAGGTCGCCAAGTAGCTTTGTTCGCCCAGCGGCAGCCAGGTCCGGCCGCCCAATTGCCAAGGTGCCGGGGCGTGGTCGGCCGCTGCGCTTTGCGCGGGCACCAGGCCTTCGCCCGACTCGGACCACGGCTGCCAGAAGCCGCCGCGGTCGGTCAGGCAATACAGGCGGTTGTGTTCGTCAAAGCGCGGCTGTTGCAGAGACTCTTCGCTCAGGTCCCCGGCAATGCAGTGCGCGGGGTTCCACTGGCCTTGGTGATGGCCTTCGGCGAGCATCAGGCGGGTTGAGGTCCAGGGTTGATGCGGGCGGCTCCACTCAATCCAGGCCAGGCGCTGGCCATCCGGGCTGAGGGTAGGGGCGGCGTAAAAGTCGGCGCCTTCGGCCAGCACCTGGCGCTGGCGGGTGCTCAGGTCGATGCTGACCAGCCGGTGCTGCGCGGCGGCTTCTTCCACGGCCAATACCCGACCGTGGGCAAACTGCACGTCGCCGTAGCGACAGGTGCCGTGGGTCAGCGCGTGCGGTGCGCTGCCGTCCAGAGCCTGTTGGTACAGTTGCTGATCGGTTTCGTTGACGAACACCACGCCGTCATCGCTGAGGCAAAACGAACCCCCGCCGTATTCATACACCCGGCTGCTCACACTGAAGGTGGCGGGGGTCAGGCAGTGCGCCTGCTCATCGCGCCAGTGCCAAATGCGGCAGGCGCCTTCTTGCGGACGGTACTCGTTCCAGAACAGGCCGTGGGGGCTGACCCGCAGTTCGGCGAAATCGACACCGGCGGCAACGGCGAGGGCGGCGCTGAAAGGTTCAGCCTTTTGCGATGAGGCGTGAGTTTCGTTCATTTCTGAAGGCCAATTGTTCGATGGTCTGGGTGGCGTGCTCGGCTTCTTCGCGCGCCTTGAGAATCAGGTCGTGTTGCGGCGATTTACTGCACACCGGGTCTGCGTTGCTGGCGTCTCCAGTGAGCATAAAGGCTTGGCAACGGCAGCCGCCGAAGTCCTTTTCTTTCTCGTCGCACGAGCGGCAAGGCTCGGGCATCCAGTCATAGCCTCGAAAACGATTGAAGCCGAACGAGTCGTACCAGATGTGTTGCATGCTGTGGTCACGCACGTTAGGGAACTCGACCGGCATTTGTCTAGCTCCGTGGCACGGCAAGGCGGTGCCGTCCGGGGTCACGGTGAGGAAGATGCTGCCCCAGCCGTTCATGCAGGCTTTTGGCCGCTCTTCGTAGTAGTCCGGGGTGACGAAGATCAGCTTGCACGGGTGGCCTTGTGCTTCGAGCTTGGCGCGGTATTCGTTGGTGATGCGCTCGGCGCGTACCAATTGCTCTTTGGTCGGCAGCAGGCCCACCCGGTTGAGTTGCGCCCAGCCGTAGAACTGACAGGTCGCCAGCTCGACAAAGTCAGCTTCGAGGGCGATGCAGAGCTCGATGATGCGGTCGATTTTGTCGATGTTGTGCCGATGGGTGACGAAGTTCAGCACCATCGGGTAGCCGTGGGCTTTGACGGCGCGGGCCATTTCGAGCTTTTGCGCGAAGGCCTTTTTCGAGCCCGCGAGCAGGTTGTTTACTTGCTCGTCGCTGGCCTGGAAGCTGATCTGGATGTGGTCCAGCCCGGCCTTTTTGAAGTCGCTGATTTTTTGCTCAGTGAGACCGATGCCGGAGGTGATCAGGTTGGTGTAAAAACCCAGTTTGCGGGCCTCGCCGATCAGCTCGGCCAAGTCCTGACGCACCAGCGGCTCGCCGCCTGAAAACCCCAATTGCGCCGCACCCATTTCCCGCGCTTCACGAAACACTTTGACCCATTGCTCGGTGCTCAGCTCTTTGCCTTGCTGGGCGAAGTCCAGCGGGTTGGAGCAATACGGGCATTGCAGCGGGCAGCGATACGTCAGCTCGGCGAGCAGCCACAGCGGCAGGCCGACCTCGGGTTTGGGCGGCAGCGCCAGCGGTCTGTCAGACAAGTTCGATCCAGTGCTGTGCACGTGCGACCTCCATAAATTGCTCGATGTCATCACCCAGCTCCGGCACGCCGGGGAACTGCGCGTCCAGTGCGGCGATGATCGCCGCCACGTCGCGCTCGCCGTCGATCAGGCCACCGATCAGGGCCGCACTCTCGTTGAGTTTGATCATGCCTTCGGGGTAGAGCAGCACATGGCCTTTTTGCGCGGGTTCGTACTGAAAACGATAGCCCTGGCGCCAGGTCGGGGTTTTGCTGCGATCGAAACTCATAGGGCGATTCCTTTGTGCCAGACACGTTGGTCGGTCACGCTGTGATAGGGCGGGCGGTCCAGCTCGTAGGCCATGGTCATGGCGTCGAGCATGCTCCACAAAATGTCCAGTTTGAACTGGAGAATCTCAAGCATGCGTTGCTGACCCGCGTAGGTGGTGTAGTGCTGCAAGGTGATCGCCAAGCCATGCTCAACGTCGCGGCGGGCCTGGCCCAGGCGGGTGCGGAAGTATTCATAACCGGCCGGGTCGATCCACGGGTAATGCTGCGGCCAGCTGTCGAGGCGTGACTGGTGGATCTGTGGGGCAAACATTTCGGTCAGCGAGCTGCTGGCGGCTTCTTCCCACGTGGCGCGACGTGCGAAGTTGACGTAGGCGTCGACCGCAAAGCGCACGCCGGGCAGCACCAGTTCCTGGGAACGCAGTTGGTCCGGGTCCAGACCCACGGCCTGGCCCAGGCGCAGCCAGGCTTCGATGCCACCGTCTTCGCCGGGGGCGCCGTCGTGGTCGAGCAGGCGCTGGATCCACTCGCGGCGTACTTCGCGGTCCGGGCAGTTGGCCAGGATGGCGGCGTCTTTGAGCGGGATGTTGACCTGGTAATAGAAGCGGTTGGCGACCCAGCCCTGGATCTGTTCGCGGGTCGCGCGGCCTTCATACATCGCCACCTGATACGGGTGATAGATGTGGTAATACGCGCCTTTGGCCCGCAGTGCGGCTTCGAACTCGGCAGTGGAGAGTGGGGCTTGGGTCATGGTGCCTCCAGAAGGTGAACCTCTGTAGGAGCGAGCTTGCCTCGCGATCTTTTGATCGTTTAAAAGCTCGCGAGGCAAGCTCGCTCCTACAGGTTTTGGGTGGGTTACAACTCGATGCTCATGCCGTCAAAGGCCACTTCAACGCCCCGGCGGGCCAGTTCGGCGCGCTCGGCGGAGTCTTCGTCGAGGATCGGGTTGGTGTTGTTGATGTGGATCAGCACCTTGCGCTGCTCGGGCAATTGCTCCAGCACTTCGAGCATGCCGCCGGGGCCGTTTTGTGCCAGGTGGCCCATTTCACGGCCGGTGCGGGTACCCACGCCACGGCGTTGCATTTCGTCGTCGTCCCACAGTGTGCCGTCCACCAGCAGGCAATCGCTGCCAGCCATGATGTCCAGCAACGGCGCGTCGACCTTGCCCAGCCCCGGCGCGTAGAACAGCTTGCCGCCGGTGCGCAGGTCTTCAACGATCAGGCCGATGTTGTCACCCGGGTGCGGGTCGAAGCGGTGCGGCGAGTAAGGCGGCGCAGCACTGCGCAACGGCAGCGGGCTGAAACGCAGGTTCGGGCAGGCCGGGATGGTGAACGAGCCGTGCAACTCGATGCGGTTCCAGTTCAGGCCGCCGTTCCAGTGCTTGAGCATGTTGAACAGCGGGAAGCCGGTGCTCAGGTCTTCGTGGACCATGTCGGTGCACCACACCTCATGCGGGCAGCCTTCGCGCAGGCTCAGCAGGCCGGTGGTGTGGTCGATCTGGCTGTCCATCAAAATAATGGCGCTGATGCCGGTGTCTCGCAGGGCGCGGCCCGGTTGCATCGGGGCGAAGCTCTGGAGTTGCGCGCGGATGTCGGGCGAGGTGTTGCACAGCACCCAGTTGACGCCATCGTCAGAGATCGCAATCGAGGATTGGGTGCGTGCTTTGGCGTTCAGGCTGCCATCGCGAAAACCCGCGCAGTTCACGCAGTTACAGTTCCACTGTGGAAAACCACCGCCGGCGGCGGAACCTAAAATCTGGACAAACATGGCGTGTTCTCTTGCAAATCTGAAAATAAAAACGCCCCGGCGAGCCGAGGCGTTGGGTTGCTCTGCTCAACTCTTGATAACCAAGAGCCGCGACAGATCAACGGCTTGCGAAGTACATGGTCACTTCAAAGCCAATACGCAGGTCGGTGTAAGCAGGTTTAGTCCACGACATAGGGTGTCTCCTTCAGCGGTTGGTGGGGTGTCTCTGGGTTAGTCCCTCTCCCGAAGGAGTGGTTCTGACAACTTGGACGGCTATGTTACTAAAATTGTCTGTTGCTGAGCGCTTCAATGTCGAAGAAAGCTCATTACGCGGTTGGTAAAAATCAGCTTCGTCCGAGAAAAAACGTTTCAGTTTCGGGCTGGGTAGCCAAGCACAGCCAAGCGCACTCAGGCTGATTAATCTGCTGAGCTGCCTGCAGTGTAGTCCGTGGATCCAGCCTTATAAGCGCGGTATAGAGCGCTTTCAAGTCGTCCGACGGGTGGCCCCCCATTTTTGCTTGCCACAGCAGCTCACTCGCTTGAACCCCGCTTAATGACTCGGGCAAAAATTGCTGCGCCAAGGTATCTCGCGCCTGGATGAAGGTTGTTTCATCCAGTGCCGTGACGAGCGTCGGCAATTGAGCCAGGAATATGCGGATGTGTTCGAAGATGTCTGCCACGGGGGCGTGAGGCGATTGCACTCCGAATAGCAGGCCGGTTTGCCCATTGAGCTGGCGCAGACCGCTGAACACTGCGTAGCCCAATTGCTGCTCTACCCGCAGTTGTTGATAGAACGGCGTGCTTGCCAACTGGGCGAGCAAACGCCACGCGGCCTCGGCCGCCAGATCACCGTCGGGTGCCGGGCAAAACAGCAGCACGGCGTGTTCACTGGAGTCGCAGGGTTCGGTGAGCCAGCGCCGTTGCGTTGAATGTGCGGCCGTTGGCAAATGCGCGTCCGGCGTGCCGGGTGCTTTGTTCAGGGCGGCGCTGATCAAGGGCTGCGAGGCCGCAGGTAGGCCAAGCGCGAGGCCGTCCCAGCGTGCCGCCGCCCAGCATTGGCTGGCATCGCTCAAGGTGGCGTCGGTGGCAGCCTGGCTGCATTGCGGCAGACGTTTGAGTAGCTGGCGAATCGGCATCAGCGGCGCCGCTGGTGAGCTAACCGGCAGTGCGTCCGGTGTTTCAAGGGCGCGTAAAGCGTGCTCAAGAATGGCAGGCATCGGCGTGTGCCAGCCCTGCATTTTCAGCTGCCAGTCATGGCCTGAAGCACTGCATGACAGCTCGACCCCGGCCTCGCGGGCATCCTGTTGCAGCGGGCGCAGGCGGTTCTCCAGTGCGAGCAGCAGGCTCTCGGCAGGGCTGGCCGGCAAGCGCCAACGCAGATAAACCGCGGCCTCGTGGCCGGTGGCGGGCAGCTCTGCGCTGAAGCTCATGGCCGAATGGTCGCGACGGCTGCGCAAGCGGTCTTGGGCAAAGGTGCGCAAGCCCCGGTGAGCGCTGGTCTGGCCACGGATCAGTCCCGCGTTGGCAGGCTTTTCGGGGGCGCTCAAAAACGGGTTGGGCGGTGGCAACTGCCAGGCGTGGCCAGTGGCCGGTTGCGCCGCGGGCAGCATCTGTTGCAGCAGGCCTGCGAGCGCTGCTACGGCTTGATCTGACAAGCCAGGCTCACGTTGCTCACCTTCAGCGCGTGCCAGTTCCAGTGCGCTGCTGACCTCCAACTGACGCTGGCGCAGCCACTGGAATTCGTTGCGCAGGGCGGGATGGCTTTGCTGCGTGCTGAAATAGGCCAGCCAGTCGTAAAACGCGTCACGGACTGGCGTGGCGTTTTGCGTCATGTTGCCCGCCGCGCTGAAGGCGATGTGCAGCAGCGCCTGGCCCTCAAACTGGTACAGCGTATCGGCTTTCAAACCGGTGCACAGTTGCTGTTCGCGCAGGTTGGCGATAAGGCCTCCCAGCTTGTCGGCATTGATCCAGCGGCACAAAAAGTCCAGTGCCGTGCTGGAGGCCTCGGGTAGCTGCTCGAAGGCGAACAGCAGGTGCAGGTGCTGGTCGTCGAGTTGCTGGTACACGGTTTCGCCGTGTGGCAGCAAGGCCGGTGGGCGGGTTTGCGCCTGCACTGGGCCGGTGGCGAAGGGTTCGGTATAGCGTTCGGCCAAGGTACGCAGTTGGTCTTCGGACATCGGGCCGACCAGGCTCAGGCTGATGTTGCCAGCGTGATAAAACGTTCGGTAAAAGTCGTGCAGGGCTTGCTGAAATGCAGGGCGCTGGATCGGCAGGCTGTAGCGATTACCGGCATGAAAAGCCCGCAGCGGATGGGCCGGGTTCAGCGGCTGGAGCAATTCGAACTGGCGCTGGGCCGATGGCTCACGGGCCCAGGCGATAAATTCTGCGTGCAGCACTTCACGTTCACGCAGTTGCTCTGCCGGGTTCATGCGTGGCTGAGCGAGCATGTCGCACAAACGCGCCATGCCGCCTTCAAACGCGGCCACCGGCAGTTCAAAAAAGAAGTCGGTGTGGCGCTCGCTGGTGCGGGCGTTGACCTGGCCGCCGTGGCGTTGCACGTAGGCCATCAGGTTGTCGGCGGCGGGGTAGCGCTCGGTGCCGAGGAACAACAGGTGTTCAAGAAAATGCGCCAGCCCTGGCCAGGCGGCTGGCACGTCGTGGCTGCCTGCGTGAACCCGTAAAAACGCCGCACAGCGCTTGAGGCGCGGCGCGTGGCGCAGTGAAAGAGTCAGGCCGTCAGTGAGGGTCAAACGGCGGGCTTGGGAGGGGTTCAGCGCAGACATGGGCATTTCCGGAACAGAGATGCCCACATGCTAGCGGATTACGGGCGATCAGCGCTTGCTCAGCGGGGTGTAAAGTTCGGGGCGGCGATCGGCCAGGTAGAAGTTGCCGGTGCGGGCATCCTCCAATTGTTGGCTTTCGAGGGTGGCGGTAATCAGGGTTTCGTCCTGTTCGGCCAAGGCCACTTGCACGCCGTTGGGGGCGGTAATGCTGCTTTGCCCGCAGTAATGGACGTTGCCTTCGTGCCCGCAATAGTTGGCGTAGGCCACATAGCACTGGTTTTCGAAGGCCCGGCTACGCACGGTAACCTCGGCGATAAAGTCGTACGGCGCCATATTGGCGGTGGGGACGACGATCAACTCGGCCCCGGCGAGGGCCAGACGGCGGGTGTTTTCGGGGAATTCGAGGTCGTAGCAAATCAGCAGGCCGAGTTGCCAGCCATTCAGTTCGAACACCGGAAAGGCGTCCGGGCCGGGGCTGAACATGTCGCGGTCGAGTTGGCCGAACAGATGGGTTTTGCGGTAATTGCACAGGCTTTTGCCGTGGCTGTCGATCACCTGCACGCTGTTGTAGATGTGCCCGTCAAGGTCGCGCTCGGGGTAGCCGTAGGCAATCGCGATGCCGGTGGTTTGCGCCAGTTCGGCAATCTGCAGCGCGGCGTCGCCGTCAGAGGGCTGGGCCAGATCGGCCACCGCTTTGGCGCCAATGTTGTAGCCCGTCAGGAACATTTCGGGCAGGACCAGCAAGTCAATGTCCTGGGCTTGCGAAGCGATGGAAGCCAGGCGCTGGAGGTTGCCTGCCACGTCGAGTGGCAAGGGTTGGCATTGGTAAAGGGCGATGCGCATGGTGGCTCTCCTTATTCACTATCCCAGTGGGAGCGGGCTTGCTCGCGATGCAGGCGACGCGGACTAGCTCAGTGACCGCGTTGATGCTATCGCGAGCAAGCCCGCTCCCACAGTCGGATTTTTGTAGCGGTCAGTCCGGCAAGGCAATCGGGCCGATGTCGTGGAAGACATCGCCTGGGCCCGGGTTGTCGGCGTGGGTGCTGCCGCCGAAGTGGGTCATGATGCCCCAGACCGCGTTCAACGACGTTTGTACCGCGCCTTCAACCCAGGCCGGTGTCCATGAGACATCATCGCCGGCAATAAAAATCCCGCGCTGTTCGCCGGGCAGGTCTTGCTGCATGAAATGCGCGTACATGCGCTGGTTGTATCGGTAGTGACCCGGCAGCGCACCTTTGAAGGCACCGAGGAAATGCGGGTCGGCTTCCCACGACACGGTGATCGGGTCGCCGATGATGCGGCTGGCGATGTCGACCTTCGGGTAGATCTTTTTCAGCGAGTCGAGGGCCAGCTTGACGCGTTTTTCCACCGGGTGCGGGAGCATTTTCAGTGCATCGCTCATCCATGAGTACGACAGGCAAATCACCCCCGGCTTGTCGTCACCGTTGTCGAACAGGTAGGTGCCACGGGTCAGGCGGTCGGTGAGCGTCATGCTCATCAGGTCGCGGCCGGTGTCCGGGTCTTTGTCTTTCCAGAACGGGCGGTCGACCATGACGAAGGTTTTTGACGACTGCATGTAACGGGTACGGTCCAGTGCCATCCACACTTTTTGTGAGAACAGCGACTCTTCGCAGTCGATTTGCGTGGTCAGCAGCCAGCTTTGGCACGTCACCAACACGGCTTCGTGGGTGCGGGTGACGCCGAGGTTGTCGGTGACCGAAAACTGCCCGTCGACGGCGCGTGATATGGCTTTGACTCCGGTGCGCGGGGCGCCGCGATGCAGCGAGCGCAGGCTGGTACCTTCAGGCCAATGGGCGCAACGTTCAGGCACATGGCTCCAGATGCCCAGCGGCACTTGCTCGACGCCGCCCACCACGAGGTGCTGGTGGTCGTCGCAGTTGGTCATCACCACGCGGAAAATTTCCAGCATCGAGTTGGGGAAGTCCGAGTCCCAGCCGCCGGTGCCAAACCCGACCTGACCAAACACTTCGCGGTGCTGGAAAGACAACTTGGCGAAGGCTTTGGAGGTGGCGACAAAGTCATAGAAGGTGCGGTCGTCCCACAACGGAACCAGGGTATTCCACAGCTCTTTCAGGCGCGGGACGTCGCGGTCGCGGATGGCTTGTTGAATATCACCAAAGCGCGAGCCTTCCTCCAGCGCGTCTGCCCAGGCGTCGGCTACTTCCTGGAACAGGGCGGGCAGATCCGCCAGCTTTTGTGCGTAAAAGGTCTGGCCTTCGAGGTCGATGACGGTGCTGCCGGACGCGGGTGTCAGCGGGTTGGGGAACGGTTTGGTTTCCAGGCCCAGCTTGTCGACGTAATGGTAAAACGCGGTGGAAGACACCGGAAAACGCATGCCGCCCAGCTCGGCAATCACCCCTTCGCTGCCCTCGAAGGCTTGCGAGCGCAGGCGCCCGCCCATCTTCGACGCTTCGTAGACCACGGGCTTGAGGCCCAGCTTCATCAACTCGTAAGCGGCCACCATGCCCGCCATCCCGGCGCCGACAATCGCCACCTCAGCGCCCAGCTTATTGGCCGGAATACTGCCCAGCCCGGCCGGGTGTTCGATCCAGTCATCAAAGGCAAAGGGGAAGTCGGGACCGAAAATAGTGATCGGTTTTTTGCCGTCGGCAGGGTGGCGATTGTTCTTGTTCATGGCTGACCTTACTGGGCGACTCGCGTTAGACGTGAGTATAGGAAAAGACAGCCGCCAGTTTAGGGAGCGCGGAACACGGTAATAAGACGCAAAGTGTCGTCGTTATGACATTTGTTTAGTCAATATGACGAATATGGCTGACAGAGTGATGTGTGGCGCAGGCATAACGCCTTAGCCGCGATCAACCTTGCTGCTAAGAATGATCGAGGTGGTGGTTTTTTCGACACCGTCGACGCTGCCGATCTGATCGAGCAATTGGTCCAGTTGCTCGGGGGATTCGCTGCGCAGCCAGGCCACGTAATCGAACTCGCCACTTACAGCGCACAACTGTTGCACTTGGGCCATGCTGCTCAGACGCCGCACCACCTCCTTGCCGGAGCGCGGCTGCACGGTAATCCCGACATAGGCTTGCAGCCCGCCATCCACCAGACGCTGGCTCAAACGCACGCCATAGCCGGTGATGACCTTGGTTCTCTCCAGCCGGGCCAGGCGCGAGGTCACCGTGGTGCGCGCAATCCCCAACTGTCGCGCCAGCATTGCCACACTCTCACGCGCATTAAGCTGCAAGGCCGCGATCAATTGACGGTCAATGTCATCCAGTGCAGGCGGGTGGGTATCAGGCACAGGAAGGCTCCGGTGTGGGCAGGGTGGGGCAGGTAGGGTAAGGGACAGGCCGGGTCTTCTCAACCGGCAAAATCTGGCCCGGCAGTGTTGAAATTGATGAGCGTTGATCTAAGCTTGCCCGAAGATGCGGGGTGTTACATGAATTGTGACAATCTGACTATTATCATAAAAAATAATAGGTTTATCTAAAGTAAGTTAAAAAACCAATCTATTTCGATACTTCGTTAAGATTGGCTAAAAGTTAGTTGTGTCGGTGATACGTTAATTAAGTTGTTTAACAGTCGTTATTTAAGCAGGTCAGTCATTAATAGCCACTTTGCAGTCATGGATTATGCAGAGCGGCATTATTATTAAGTGCGGACCTTAAGATAGATAGGTGAGTGCGCAACTTTATCGGGTTGCGACACTGGAAGTTTGAGAGTGCTGAATAAGCGAGAGCCGTCTAAGAGGGTAAGGGAATGTCCGACATCACATTGGCAGGCGATGGGTCTACAAGCAGTGACCCGGTGAAAAAAGCTAGCTCGCCCAGTTCGTCCAGCTCTTCTAACGCCAAGCCGGCGCGACTGGATGCTGAGGGTATCAAGAAAGAAATAAGCCAACTCAACAGTTCGCCAGATGGCCTTAGTTCGGCAACCGCCAAGAGCCTGCTTGAAAAGTATGGGCCGAACGCCATTGAGGCCAAAGAAGACAGTCGCTGGAAAAAACTGCTCGGTTATTTCTGGGGGCCTATTCCATGGATGATTGAAATTGCGGCACTTATCTCGTTGGCGCGTCAGGACTGGCCAGACTTCATCGTGATTACCGGCCTGCTGCTTTATAACGCGGCTGTCGGTTTTTGGCAGGACAACAAAGCGGCCAGTGCACTGGCGGCGCTGAAGAAAGGTTTGGCACTTAAAGCCCACGCCAAGCGTGACGGGAAGTTGCAAACCATCGATGCGGCCGAACTGGTGCCGGGGGATGTGGTGACAGTGTCCGGTGGGGAGATTCTGCCCGCCGACTTGCTGTTGATCGACGGCGCTTATTTGTCGGTGGATCAGGCGGCGTTGACGGGTGAGTCTTTGCCTGTATCGAAGATGGTCGGTGACAGCGGTTACTCCGGCTCTATCGCGCGGCAAGGTTCTATGACCGGTATTGTCACGTCAACCGGTAACAATACATTCTTTGGGCGCACGGCCAAGTTGGTAGCCAGTGCGGGCGCCAAGTCCCACGCTGAACAAGCGGTACTGCGAATCGGGGATTTCCTGATTATCCTCGCGGCCATTCTGGCGCTGATTCTGGTCGGCACGCAGTTGTATAAAGACATTGTTGTGCAAGGGCATTGGGCGTGGTCTGAAGCCGGTGATATTGCGCAGTTTGTGTTGGTGTTGCTGATCGCATCGGTGCCGGTGGCCATGCCCGCGGTCATGTCCGTCACCATGGCGCTGGGGGCGTTGGCGTTATCCAAACAAAAGGCCATTGTTTCGCGGTTGTCGGCCATTGAGGAGTTGGCCGGGGTTGATGTGTTGTGTTCCGATAAAACCGGGACATTGACGCAAAACCACCTGACCGTTGATAGCGCGATTCCTTTTGACCCTAAAACAACTCCTGATGAAGTGATTCTTGGGGCCGCGTTGGCGTGCCAGCCGGAAAGTACGGATGCCATTGACCAGGCTGTTTTGAGTGCGCTGAAAGATAAAAAATCGCTGGATGGCTTTAAACAAGTCAGCTTCACGCCTTTTGACCCGGTCAATAAAAAGACCCTGGCGGTGGTACAAGACGCTTCGCAAAAACAGACGTCCTATGCCAAGGGGGCGCCGCAAGTCATTGCCACGTTGTGCGGTATCAGTGAGACCTCCAGCGATGATCCGCGCTCCACGGCTTACTTCGGCAAAGTGAGCGAACTGGCCAGCCATGGCACACGCGCACTCGGTGTTGCCCGCTCGGATGATGGCGGCAAAACCTGGGACCTCCTGGGCTTGCTGGCCTTGCTCGATCCGCCGCGCCCTGACGCTAAAGAAACCATTGCCCAGGCACGTGCGCTGGGCCTGTCGGTGAAGATGGTGACGGGCGATGACGTGGCGATTGGTTCCGAAATCTCCCGGCAACTGGGGCTTGGGACGCATCTTTTGGTTGCTGATCAGGTGTTCCCAAAAGATACGGACAACAACCATATTCCGATTGATGCGGCCCGTGCAGTTGAGGCGGCCGACGGGTTTGGGCGCGTATTCCCGGAGAACAAATACCAGATCGTTAAAGCGCTGCAAGAGCGTAATCACATTGTTGCAATGACAGGGGATGGTGTTAACGACGCCCCGGCCTTGAAACAAGCTGAATGCGGTATTGCGGTGTCGGGTGCAACGGACGCGGCAAGATCGGCCGCCGCGCTGATTTTGACCGCCCCCGGGTTATCCACGATTGTGAATGCCATTGAAGAAGCGCGGGCTATCTTCGAGCGTATTACCTCGTATGTGTACTACCGGATTGCGATGACGATTTGCATCATGTTTGTGGTGGTGCTGTCTTACTTGGTGTTCGGCGTGCGTCCGTTGACCGCCATCATGATTGTGGTACTGGCGTTGCTGGATGATATTCCGATCATGACCATCGCCTATGACAACGTCAAAATAGCCAAGAAACCGGTGAGATGGGATATGCACCGAATCATCATATTCTCTTCACTGATGGGGTTGATGGCACTGGCGCAGAGCTTTGGTCTTGTTCTGATCTCGATGTACTGGATGAATAACGCAGAACTGATGCATGTGTTTGCACTCGACCTGAGTCATCTACAGACCATGTTGTTCTTGCAGTTGGCAGCGGGCGGCCACTTGTTGCTGTTTGTGGTGCGTAACCGTAATAGCGTGTTCAAACCACCGTTCCCGTCGTTGCCGCTGTTGTTGGCGGTTATCGGTACGCAGATTGTCGCAGTGTTTATTTGTGCCTTCGGTATTTTCGTCCCGGCTATTTCGTGGGAACTGATCGGCGTTGTCTGGGTGTACGTCCTTGTCTGGATGGTGATCATCGATATCGTGAAGTTGATCTACTTCTCCGTTGTCGACAAGCGTGAAAAACAAAGCGAAAACCTGACTAAAGCCATCGCATGACTAGGGAAGCCAGACTATGAGCCTTATTAGTAAGTTGATTGTTAAGCCAGGGTCAAAAATTCGCCTCGCTGACGTGGACCCTGACTTTCATGGTCCTTATAAATCGGAAAAGGATGCGCAAAAGCATCTTGATCAACAGTCCGCCAGCATCTCTGACCTGCAGAAGAAGCTCTATGCCGAGCGCAAACATTCCTTGCTCATTGTTTTGCAGGGCATTGATGCGGCCGGTAAAGATGGTACTTGCTGGCATGTGTTGCGATCGATGAACCCGCAAGGCACCAATGTGCATGGTTTCAAGCAGCCGACTCCCGAAGAAAGCAGCCATGATTTCCTTTGGCGGGTGCATCCCCATGTCCCGGCAGACGGTAACGTTGCTATCTTTAACCGTTCGCACTATGAAGACGTGCTTGTGCAGCGCGTGCACAAAATGGCGCCAGGCAAGGTTATTGAAAAGCGCTACGACCTGATCAATGCGTTTGAAAGCACCGTGCATTCGAATAACACGACGATCCTGAAGTTCTTCTTATATATCTCCCCAGAGGAGCAGTTGAGAAGGTTTGAAGAGCGTCTGGATGATCCGATGCGGCAGTGGAAAATCAGCGAGGGTGACTACTCAGAGCGCGCCCTGTGGGACGACTACATCAAGGCGTATGAGGCGATGTTGAACAAATGTTCGACTGACCATGCGCCCTGGTATGTCATCCCGGCCAATCACAAATGGTTCCGCAACCTGGCTGTCGGGAGCATTGTTGAGAAGACGCTCAAAGACATGAAGATGCAGTTGCCCAAACCTACGGTTGATCTCAAAGAAATCAGAAGGAAGTACCACCAGGCCAAGAAAGAAAAACTCTAAATCATTAGAGCGCCGCCCTGAAGGTTTTGAACGTTCAGGGCGGCGATGGCCAGGTCTGACATCTCATAGCGTTTCCTGTTGGTTGATCAGAGCAGGAGGCGCTATTGGCATTTAGCGGTTCACCTTATATCGGCCTGTGACGGGCTTCATTGCATTAGGCGTCGTTATGTACACAACCCTGCTTATTTTCTTCATGGTTTATTTGGTAATGGGTGTCGGTAAGCTGCCGGCATTTAACGTGGACAGAACGGGCGCTGCAGTCGTTGGCGCCCTGGCCATGATCGTAGCAGGAAGCCTTAGCCCGCAAGCCGCGTGGGATGCCATCGACTACCGCACCCTTGGGCTGCTGTTTGGCTTGATGGTGGTGTCGGGTGCGTTCACGGTCTCGGGGTTTTATGCCTGGGCTGCGGAGAAAGTCGCAACGCTGAAAATTACCCCGGTCGCGCTGTTGGCAGTGTTTATTGCCGTCAGTGCCGGGCTTTCCTCATTGCTGACCAATGACGTGGTGGTGTTGTCGATGACGCCGCTGCTGGTCAGCGTGGCGCTGGCACGGGGGCTTAACCCGGTGCCGTTTCTGCTGGCATTTTGTTTTGCGGCCAACTCCGGTGCCGCGGGCACCCTGATCGGCAGCCCGCAAAACATGATTGCGGCCCAAGCGCTTGATCTCTCGTTTAACGAATTCATGATTGCCGCAGGGGTGCCGGCGCTTTTATCGCTGCCCATCATCTGGTGCATCATCGCGTGGCAATACCGTGGCAAATGGACCTTGGAGCGTAAGACCGATAAAGCGGTTGTCCACCCTCCCATACAGCTCGATAAAGTCGAGACGACCAAAGCCATCATCGTCGCCAGCGCCGTAATCATCGCCCTGGTGGCCGATATATGGCCGCGAGAACTGGTGGCCCTGGCCGGCGCGGGCATCCTGCTGGTCAACCGCAGCCTGGCTTCCAAAGACGTGCTCAAGCAAGTTGACGGCAACCTGTTGCTGCTGATTATCGGCTTGTTTATTTGCAACCAGGCACTTGCCAATACCGGACTGCCGCAATCGCTGTTTGACTGGTTGCGCCATGTGGGCATCGACGTCAACGACCCAATTTCGCTGTTTGTGGCCGGTTCATTGCTCAGTGATGTGGTCGGCAACAACCCGGCGGTGATGCTGCTTTCTCCGTACCTGCACCCGGACAACAACGCGCAATCGTTAGGTGCTGCGATTGCGTTGGGTACCGGGTTTTCGAGCAACCTTATTATTTTCGGCAGCCTGGCCGGGATCATCGTCGTGGAACAGGCGGCGGGGTGCGGTATCAAGATCTCGTTCGGGTCATTCGCAAAGTCCGGGGTGCCAGTGACCTTGGTGACCTTGCTGATGGCGGGGCTGTGGATTGCGTTTTTGTGAGGTGGTGGGGGATTGCGGGGCTTCAGGGGCGGTCCTGCGGCCCGCATCGCAGCCTCGTGCCTCGGCAGCGGCTACAGTTGGTCAGGGTGGCGGGGTGGATGACGGCTGCTGCGCAGCCGGACGTAGCCTCGCAAGGCTCGTCAACTGCTACGGGGGGAGTGGGCCATGAGCTCTTTGTTAAGGGCACAAAAAAGCCGCGCAGTGCGCGGCTTTTAATGTGGTGGGCCCAGCAGGACTCGAACCTGCGACCAAGGGATTATGAGTCCCCTGCTCTAACCAACTGAGCTATAGGCCCTAAGTAAGCCGGGGATTATAACGATGGTTTCTTAGGAGTGCTATCCGAAAAATCTTAATTAGAGGTACGAAGAATTCTGCGTGCGAGTTCTGTCGCATTTGAAGCTGCGCAGACGCTGTGTTGCCCACAAAGCAAAACCCCCGGCAGGGCCGGGGGTTTTGGGATCACTCGTCGAGGAAGGAGCGTAAGTGCTCGCTTCTCGTCGGGTGGCGCAGCTTACGCAGCGCTTTGGCTTCGATCTGACGAATCCGCTCACGGGTAACGTCGAACTGCTTACCAACCTCCTCAAGGGTGTGGTCGGTATTCATGTCGATACCGAAACGCATGCGCAGTACTTTGGCTTCACGTGCCGTCAGGCCGCCGAGTACGTCGCGTGTCGCTTCTTTAAGGCTCTCAACGGTGGCTACATCGATTGGCGACTGCATGGTCGAGTCTTCGATGAAGTCGCCCAGATGGGAGTCTTCGTCATCACCGATCGGGGTTTCCATGGAGATCGGCTCTTTAGCGATCTTCAATACCTTGCGGATTTTGTCCTCAGGCATTTCCATGCGTTCGCCCAGCTCTTCCGGGGTCGGTTCACGACCCATTTCCTGCAGCATCTGGCGGGAAATACGGTTGAGCTTGTTGATCGTCTCGATCATGTGCACCGGAATACGGATGGTGCGGGCCTGGTCGGCGATCGAGCGAGTGATCGCCTGACGGATCCACCAGGTGGCATAAGTCGAGAATTTGTAGCCACGGCGGTATTCAAACTTGTCTACCGCTTTCATCAAGCCGATGTTGCCTTCCTGGATCAGGTCGAGGAACTGCAAACCACGGTTGGTGTACTTCTTGGCGATGGAGATCACCAGACGCAAGTTCGCTTCAACCATCTCTTTCTTCGCGCGGCGGGCCTTGGCCTCACCGATCGACATGCGACGGTTGATGTCTTTGATCTCAGCAACCGTCAAGCCGGTTTCTGCTTCCAGTGCCGACAGCTTTTGCTGGCAACGAATGATATCCGGTTGCAGGCGGCCAATGGCTTCAGCGTATTTGCTTTTGCCTTTGGCCAGCGAATCGCTCCAGCTTTCGTCAACTTCGTTGCCTGGGAACAGGCGCAGGAAGTCGGCGCGTGGCATACGTGCATCACGTACGCACAGCTGCATGATGGCGCGTTCTTGTGCACGCAGACGCTCCAGGGCGCTGCGAACACGCTCAACCAAACCTTCGAATTGCTTCGGAACCAGTTTGATCGGCATGAACAGCTCAGCCAGGGCAACCAGTTCGATGATGGCTTGCTTGCTAGCGCGGCCGTGCTTTTTCAGCGCCTTGCGAGTGATTTCCATCTGATCAGAGACGGCACCAAAACGCTGGGCGGCAATGATCGGATCTGGACCGCTTTCAGCTTCTTCTTCATCGTCTGAAGATTCGGCGTCGTCATCCTCGCTGTCGTCGTCAGCTTTAGCAGCTTTGGCGTCGACAGGTGGCGGAACTTCGGCGGCAGGTGGCGTAATACCGTCGTCCGGGTCGATATAACCGCTCAGAACGTCGGACAGGCGACCACCTTCGGTGGTGACGCGAGTGTACTCGGAGAGAATGTGGTCAACCGTGCCAGGGAAGTGCGCGATTGCGCTCATCACTTCACGGATGCCTTCTTCGATACGCTTGGCGATTTCGATTTCGCCTTCACGTGTCAGCAACTCTACCGTACCCATTTCACGCATATACATACGTACAGGGTCAGTCGTACGACCAATATCGGTCTCTACTGCCGCCAACGCTGCGGCTGCTTCTTCAGCAGCGGCTTCGTCGGTGTCAGCATCGGCCAACATAAGGGCGTCCGCATCCGGAGCACTCTCGTGTACGGGGATCCCCATGTCATTAATCATGCGGATGATGTCTTCCACTTGCTCCGGATCTGAAATATCTTCGGGCAGGTGGTCGTTGACCTCTGCGTAAGTCAGATACTTCTGCTCACGGCCGAGGGTGATCAACTCTTTGATACGAGACTGCTGTTGCGCTTTTCCGGACATAACACCCTATCCACTGAAGGTCTTGGCGGGCAAAAAACAAGCCGAGGATTATACCTTAGCTGTGACCTCACGCGCCAGTTGAGGTCGGGTTTGATGCAGGATTATTGCGACTCAAGAGGTCGCGTAACTGGTTTTTTTCCTCGGTACTAAGCTCGCCTTGACGTGCTTTTCGAAGAAGTTGCTCTAGATTTCGCTCACGTTGGCGTGCTGACAAGCTAGTTATGGTGTCGAAAAACTGTTGTTCAAGGTTATCGGCGTCAATTAGCCATTCCTTTTCCAGCAGTCGTTGTAACAATCGACCCTGCTCGGTGCCGTGCCAGCGCGACAGCAACTGAATAGAGCTTAGCTTAGGATTTTTCTGTACGGCTTCTACCAGAGCAATCAGTAACTGATTATTGGTCTGGTCTTCGGCCGCAAAGTGCCCGGCATCCTCAACTTTTTTTGCCAGTTGGGGGTGGTGCAGCAGCGTGCGCAAGGCCGTTAGCGTGGGCGGTTCAACGCCGACCGGCACCCAGGCCTGCTCGCGCTCGGCACCGCGTTTGCCTTTTTTGTCCCAAGGTTTGTTTTCCCACTTTTTACCGCTAGCACCAGGCTTTTTCGGGGTCCATTCCTGTTGGGGGATGTACACGTCCGGTTGCTGGAAGTCGCTGTAGTCGGGCATCGCGTCGTAATCAATGCCGGGGTCGTAAGCGGGTTGGGCCTGAGGTTTGACGGGCGCGCTTTGTGCCAGTTGGCTGACCATGTCGTGGGTCAGGCCGGTGATTTCGGTCAGGCGCTGACGCATCAATGTGCGCAGGTTGGCGCCTGGCACTTTGTCGATCAACGGTGCTGCCAGCGTGACCATGTGGGCTTTGCCCTCAAGCGACCGCGGGTCGGCTTCTTCGGTCAGTTGCTGGAAAAAGTAATCGGCAAGCGGTTGCGCGTGCTGGTTGATGCGCGCCTTGAAGGCATCGGTGCCTTCGGAGCGCACCAGTGTGTCCGGGTCTTCGCCTTCGGGCAAAAACAGAAAGCGCGCACGGCGCCCGTCCTGCAAGCACGAAAGTGTGGCCTCAAGGGCGCGCCAGGCAGCGTTGCGGCCAGCCTGATCGCCGTCAAAGCAGAATAAAACGCTGGGCACCACGCGAAACAAGCGTTTCATGTGCTCTTCGCTGGTGGCGGTGCCGAGGGTGGCGACGGCATTGCGCAGGCCTTGCTGGGCCAGCGCGATCACGTCCATGTAGCCTTCAACCACGATGATTTCATCGAGGCTGCGGTTGAATTTGCGTGCCTCGAACAGCCCGTAGAGCTCCTGGCCCTTGTGGAACACAGGGGTTTCCGGGGAGTTCAGGTATTTGGGCTTATCGTCGCCGAGCACGCGGCCGCCGAACGCAATGATACGGCCCCGGCTGTCGCGGATCGGGAACATCACGCGATCGCGAAAGCGGTCGTAGCGTTTGCCGGTCTCGGCGTTCTCCACCAGCAGCCCGGCGTCAATCATCGCTTTTTGCTGCAGGGTGTCGTTGCTCAAGTGCTTGAACAGGTTGTCCCAGCCGGGCGGGGCGAAACCAAGGCCAAAGTCGCGAGCGATTTCGCCGGTCAGGCCGCGGCCTTTCAGGTATTCGACGGCGACTTTGCGCGCAGGATGGCTCTTGAGTGCTTGCCGGTAAAAGTCGGCGGCGGCGGTCAGAAGCGGGTAGAGCGGTGAGTCGGTAGGTTGCCGTGGCTTGTGTGAGCGGCCGCCTTCTTCTCGGGGGATCTCCATGCCGGCAGCTTTTGCCAGCTCTTCGACGGCCTGGGGGAAGTCCAGGTTGTCGTGGTCCATGATGAAGCCGAGTGCATTGCCGCCTGCGCCGCAGCCAAAGCAGTAATAAAACTGTTTGTCGGGGCTGACACTGAACGAGGGCGTTTTTTCTTTGTGAAACGGGCAGCAAGCCGTGTAGTTCTTGCCTGCTTTCTTCATTTGCACGCGCGAGCTGACGACATCGACGATATCGGTGCGGTTCAGAAGGTCGTCAATAAAGCTCTGGGGGATTAACCCGGCCATGGCGTTCTCGTCATCACGGAGCAGAATTTAACCCAGATGAGTGGCTTGGCATGATGGCGTGCACGCAGGTGCATGGCTCGATCGTGTGGCGTCTGCTCAGTCATTGTGGGGAAGTGTATCTGTCGAATCTCATCTGACTAGGGTTTTAATCAGTACGAATATGTTCGATAGGTGTTGCGCTCTGAGTCCGAATTGACCTGTGGTGGGTCTCGGGTGGCTCATAAGCAGGCACAGGAGAAGTACCTTGGGCTGATTGTCTTGGGAGAATCAGAAAAAGTGTGCTCGTCGGTAGCCTTGTAAGGCTCGTCAGTAAAGACGTGCACCGCTGGTTGTTAAAACCAGGTCTGACGTGGTGTTACGCTTTGTCGCGGTCGCATCTGCGGCCTTGACGGTAGAGCGTGTAACTTGCTGCAACTGCCTACGGCCCGGCTTTAGGCCGGGCTTGGCAGAAGCTTGCAACGAACGTCTGTGTATTAGTACAGACGAACGGCGCGGCGCTGCTCGCGCTGAACTTTCTTCGCGTGACGCTTAACAGCTGCTGCTGCTTTGCGCTTACGCTCAGAAGTCGGCTTCTCGTAAAATTCGCGGCTGCGAACTTCAGCCAGTACACCGGCTTTTTCGCAGGAGCGCTTGAAACGACGCAGAGCTACGTCGAAGGGTTCGTTCTCTTTTACTTTGACGGCTGGCATCCAGAGCTACCTTCATTCATTACCGGGGTCAACGTCCCAAGGCTAAATTGCGTTGTAAGACGTCGGTTTTTAAGGGTTGCGGATGTTAACCCCTCAACGCCCGGAATGCAAAGCCTCTGATCGAAAACCGCTGGTCGGGGGCGGGAGTGGCGACTATTATGCGCGCCTTCGAATTGAGCCTCAACAAGGCGTAAACCCATGCTAGTACTGGGATTAGAAACTTCCTGCGACGAAACCGGCGTCGCGCTATACGACAGTGAACGCGGGCTTTTGGCCGATGCGCTGTTCAGTCAGATCGACCTGCACCGCGCTTATGGCGGTGTGGTGCCGGAGCTTGCCTCGCGTGATCACGTCAAGCGCATGCTGCCCTTGATTCGTCAGGTGTTGGCTGAGGCCGATTGCGTGCCTACAGAGATTGACGCCATTGCCTACACGGCAGGGCCGGGACTGGTCGGGGCCTTGCTGGTCGGGGCTTCATGTGCCCAGGCGCTGGCCTTTGCCTGGGGTATTCCTGCCCTTGGCGTGCACCACATGGAAGGCCATTTATTGGCCCCCATGCTGGAAGAACAGCCACCTGAGTTCCCGTTCGTCGCTTTGTTGGTATCGGGCGGCCATACGCAACTGGTGCGTGTCGATGGCATCGGTCAATACGAGCTCTTGGGCGAGAGCCTGGATGATGCGGCGGGCGAAGCCTTCGACAAAACCGCCAAGATGATGGGGATGCGTTATCCGGGTGGCCCTGAGATCGCGCGGCTGGCTGCACAAGGGGTTGCCGGGCGTTTTGTGTTCCCGCGGCCGATGACCGATCGTCCGGGGCTGCAATTCAGTTTTAGCGGCCTTAAAACCTTCGCGCTGAATACCTGGCAGCGTTGTGTGGACGCGGGCGAAGATACGGAGCAGGCGCGTTGCGATATTTCGCTGGCGTTTCAGCAGGCCGTTGTCGAGACCCTGACCATCAAGTGCAAGCGTGCGCTGAAGGCTGCCGGGATGAAGCGCCTGGTCATTGCCGGGGGTGTGAGTGCGAACAAGGCGCTGCGTGAATCGCTCGAGAAAATGCTCGGCGAGATGAACGGTCAGGTGTACTACGCTCGCCCGGAGTTCTGCACCGATAATGGCGCGATGATTGCTTATGCCGGGTGTCAGCGTTTGCTGGCAGGCCAGCACGAGAGCCTGGCGATCAGCGTGCAGGCGCGCTGGCCGATGGAGCAGTTGCCACCGCTGTAAGGGTTCAGAAATGCCGTTCGCGCCCAGCCATCAGGTCGCGTAGATTGCTGCGGTGCCGCCACACTATGAGCGTCGTCAGGGCGCTCATGGGCAGCAGCGCTGCAGGTTCTTGCCAGGCCAGCAAGGGCAGGGTGAGGGGAGCGGCAATCAGTGAGGCCAGCGAGCTCGTGCGGCTGAGCTGGAAGGTCAGCAGCCATGCGACAGCAGCCAGCAGCGCGGCGGGCGGATAAAGGCCCAGCAGCATGCCGGCCGCGGTGGCAACGCCCTTGCCGCCGCGAAAGCGGAAGTACAGTGGGTACATGTGCCCTACAACGGCGCAGGCGCCGATCCAGGCTTGTTGCTGGAGCGTGCAGCCCAGTTGATAGGCCAGCAATACCGGTAAAAGCCCTTTGCACAGATCGCCAAGCAAGGTCAGGATGGCGAGCTTTTTACCGGCCAGGCGCAACATGTTGGTTGCACCGGCATTGCCTGAGCCACTCATTCGCGGGTCGGGATTTCCCGTCAGGCGGCTGAGCAAAATAGCGAAGGACATAGAACCAAGCAGGTAGGCGAGCATCGCCAGTAACCAAAACATGCTAACTATTCCGGGCAAGGACGCCCTGATTCTAACGGCGCATTGCGCCCTTGTCGTGCTGCGGAGAAGAGTGCTTGGACAGAGTGTTTATCGAAGGCCTGGAAGTTGACACCGTTATCGGTGCTTATGACTGGGAGCGCGGCATCCGTCAGTGCCTGCGGTTAGACCTGAGTTTTGCGTGGGATAACCGCCCGGCAGCGGCCGGAGACGACCTGACCCTGGCATTGGATTACGCCAGTGTGTCAGCGCGCATCCAGGCGTTTGCCGAGCAGGCTCAGTTCCAGCTGGTAGAAACATTTGCCGAACGTTTGGCGCAGGTGCTGATGAGTGAATTCAATATTCCCTGGTTGCACCTCAAGCTGACCAAGCCCGGCGCCGTTGCGGCGGCCACAGGGGTGGGTGTGGAGATTGAGCGCGGATGCCGCTAACAGAGGTTTATCTCGGGCTCGGTAGCAATACCGAGCGTGAACGGCATTTGTGTGCCGGGCTGGACGCGCTTGCGGGCTTTTTAGTGGGCATGACGTGTTCGGCGGTGTTTGAAAGTCAGCCGGTGGGCATCAAAAGCGGGCCATTTTTCAATCTGGTGGTCGCGGCCAAAACCGATTTGCCACTAATGGAATTAAGCCGACGTTTGAAGTTGATTGAAGCGGATAACGGGCGTTATGCCCCGGATCGCAAAGGGCTGCCGCTGGATATCGACGTGTTGTTTTACGGCGATCTGGAGGGCGACTTTGAGTTCCTGACCTTGCCGCGAGCAGAAATTCTCAAGAATGCGTTTGTGCTTTGGCCGTTGTCGTTGATGGCGCCAGATAAGGTGCATCCGGTCGTGGGTAAAACCCTTGTCCAGATGTGGGCCGAAGCGCAGATCGACCAGGTATTGGTGCCTGTGGCGTTTGAGTGGCGAGGCGTGCAATTGACGCCGGCAGAGATGCTTTGATTTTGTAGGAGCAGCCGCTCGACGCTCGATTGCCTCGCGATCTTTTGACTGTTTAAAAGATCGCGAGGCAAGCTCGCTCCTACAGACGGTCAGTGTTTGGCAGCGTCTTTGTAGGCTTGCAGGGCCTTGAGCCGTTCGTGTTTGAGGGCTTCGCCCAGTTCGGGGCCTTTGAAACCTTGTTCGATCAGCGGTTGTACGGTAACGCCTTGTGCTGCCAGGGCCGCGCCGCGCAGATAATCCGCCTGTGGGTAAGGGCGGTTCTCCAGACCTAAACGCCCTCTGGCGTCCATTTCGCAGGCCACCACAAATTCCTCAAAACGCTGAGGGCGGCGATATACATCAAACCGCTGCAGCAACTCCAGCAATGTCGATGCCTTGAGCTCCAGGGCGCGATGACCATGGGTGTGGTACTCGCCCACCAGCAGCGCCAGTTCCTGGCAATCCCTCGGTACTTTGTAGCGTTCGTTGACGGCTTTTATCAGACGCAGCCCTTTGTGCTCGTGGGCAATGTGTCGTGGCCACTGGCTCTCGGGCGTCATCCCTTTGCCCAAGTCGTGCAGCAGGCAGGCCCAGCGCACAGTCAGCGGCTGGTGGTGCAAGGCGGCTTGTTCGAGCACGCTCAGCGTGTGCAGGCCGCTGTCGACTTCGGGGTGATGAACGGGAGGTTGTGGCACGCCAAACAGGGCGTTGACCTCTGGAAGCAGCACCTCAAGCGCGTCGCAACTGCGCAGCACTTCGATGAATACCTGTGGGTGATCTTCCATGAGTGCGCGGGAGAGTTCTTTCCAGCAACGCTCGGGCGTCAGGGCCTGCAGTTCGCCAGAGGCGGACAGTTGGCGCATGAGTTCCAGGGTCTCGGGAGCGATGCTGAAACCAAGCCCGGCATAACGGGCGGCAAAGCGGGCAACACGCAGAACTCGCAAGGGATCTTCGGCAAACGCGGGGGAAACGTGGCGCAGAATGCGTGCCTCTAAGTCTCGCTGGCCGTGGTACGGGTCGGTGATGTTGCCATCAGCGTCTTCGGCCATCGCATTGATGGTCAGGTCGCGGCGTATCAGGTCGTCTTCGAGGGTGACGTCGGGGCTGGCATGGAAGACAAAGCCACCGTAGCCATGGCCGCTTTTGCGTTCGGTTCGGGCAAGTGCATATTCTTCACCGGTTTTTGGGTGAAGAAACACCGGGAAGTCTGACCCCACCGGGCGAAACCCTTCGGCGAGCATTTGCTCGGCAGTCGCGCCTACCACCACCCAGTCGATGTCGGTGACGGGTTTGCCCAGCAAGCGGTCGCGCACTGCGCCGCCCACTTTATAGATCTTCATAAAAAGCCTCCGTTAGCGCGACAGGATAACCCGTGTGCCGCGTTAGCGGAGGCCGATGTGGTTACAGGTGGACGGCGGACAAGTCCAGACGGCCGTAGTCGTTTTCACCATGCTCGCCTTTGGGCGGTACGTGCTGCACCTTCATGATCTGGTCGCCTTGCAGGGTCTCCAGATGGATATCGAAGCCCCACAAACGGTGCAGGTGCTTGAGTACCTCGTCGGTGGAGTCACCGAGCGGTTTGCGGTCATGTTGTTGATGGCGCAAGGTCAGGGAGCGGTCGCCGCGTCGATCAATGCTCCAGATCTGCACGTTGGGTTCACGATTGCCCAGGTTGTATTGCGCCGCCAGCGTTTCGCGGATGGTGCGGTAACCGTTCTCGTCGTGAATCGCAGGCACCAGCAGGTCGTCTTTTTGATCGTCGTCCATGATGCTGAAGAGCTTGAGGTCGCGAATGACCTTGGGCGACAGGTATTGCAGGATGAAGCTCTCGTCCTTGAAGCTGCTCATGGCAAATTTGATGCTGGTCAGCCAGTCGCTGCCTGCAAGGTCCGGGAACCAGCGCCGGTCTTCTTCGGTGGGGTGCTCGCACATGCGGCGGATGTCCTGGTACATCGCAAACCCCAGTGCATAGGGGTTGATCCCGCTGTAGTACGGGCTGTCAAAGCCTGGCTGGAAGACCACGCTGGTGTGCGAGGTCAGGAACTCCATCATGAAGCCATCGGTGACCAGCCCTTCGTCATACAGGTCGTTCATCAGTGTGTAGTGCCAGAACGTGGCCCAGCCCTCGTTCATCACCTGGGTTTGGCGCTGCGGGTAAAAATACTGGGCGATTTTGCGCACAATGCGCACGACTTCGCGCTGCCAGGGCTCCAGCAGTGGCGCGTGTTTTTCAATGAAGTACAGGATGTTTTCCTGCGGCTCATCCGGGAAGCGGGCGTTGTCCTTTTCGCTGGATTTGCCCACCCCCTTGGGGATGGTGCGCCACAGGTCGTTGATTTGCTTTTGCAGGTGCTCTTCGCGGTCTTTCTGGCGACGGCGTTCTTCTTCGGCCGAAATCGGGTAGGGTCGTTTGTAGCGGTCCACCCCGTAGTTCATCAAGGCATGGCAGGAGTCGAGCAGGTCTTCGACGGCATCGATGCCGTGGCGTTCTTCGCACTGCATGATGTACTGCTTGGCGAACACCAGGTAGTCGATGATCGAGCTGGCGTCGGTCCAGGTCCGGAACAGGTAGTTGCCCTTGAAGAAGCTGTTATGCCCGTAGCATGCGTGGGCCACGACCAGGGCTTGCATGCAGATGGTGTTTTCTTCCATCAGGTAGGCGATGCACGGGTCGGAGTTGATCACGATTTCGTAGGCCAGCCCCATCTGCCCACGGCTGTAGGACTTCTCGGTACTCAAGAAGTGTTTGCCGTAGGACCAATGGTGGTAACCCAGCGGCATGCCGACGGACGCGTAGGCGTCCATCATTTGCTCAGCGGTAATTACCTCAATCTGGTTGGGGTAGGTGTCCAGCGCATAACGTTCCGCGAGGCGGCTGATTTCGCGGTCGTAAGCCTGGATCAGCTCAAAGGTCCACTCGGACCCTGTGGAAATGGGTTGGCGTTTATGCTCTTTGGCGGTCATGTGGCTAACCTGCGCTGGAAGAGTTCACGGAAGACCGGGTAGATATCGCCGGCCGAGACCAGTTGCTGTTGAGCGAACGTGTCGGGAAACGAGTCTCTGATGCGCTCGTATTCGAACCAGAGCGCCTGATGCTCGCGCGGGGTGATCTCAACGTAAGTGTAGTACTGCACGAACGGCATGATCTGGTTGACCAGGATGTCGCGGCAAATAGGTGAGTCATCGTTCCAGTTGTCACCGTCCGAGGCCTGGGCCGCGTAGATGTTCCATTCGTTGGCCGGATACCGCTCGGCCATGATCTCTTGCATCAGTTTGAGTGCGCTGGACACGATGGTGCCGCCGGTTTCCCGGGAGTAGAAGAACTCCTCTTCATCGACCTCGCGGGCGCTGGTGTGATGGCGAATGAACACCACGTCAATCTTGTCGTAGTTCCGTTTCAGGAACAGGTACAAGAGGATGAAGAAGCGCTTGGCGATGTCTTTGGTGGCCTGGGTCATGGACCCGGAAACGTCCATCAGGCAGAACATCACCGCCTTGGAGCTGGGGTTGGGTTGTTTGACCAACAGGTTGTACTTGAGGTCGAAGGTATCGAGGAACGGCACACGGTGTATCCGTGCGCTGAGTTTCTCTATTTCGGCCTCGATGTCTTTGATATCGCCGAAGTTGTCCGGTTCTTCACGTTTTAGCCGCTCAAGTTCAGCTTTGGCTTCTTTGAGTTTTGCCCGGCTGCTGCCGGACAGGGCGATGCGCCGTGCGTGGGCCGAACGCAGGGTGCGGATGATGTTGATGCGCGACGGGTTGCCTTCGTTGCTGATGCCCGCGCGCACGGTTTTGAAAGTGTCGGTGCCGGTCAGGTGGCGTTTGATCAGGTTCGGCAATTCGAGGTCTTCGAACATGAATTCGAGGAACTCTTCCTGGGTGATCTGAAAGACGAATTCGTCCATGCCCTCGCCGGAGTTGCCCGCCTTGCCAGGGCCGCCGCCCCCTCCGCCGCCTCCTTGTGGGCGCTGGATGTGTTCACCGCTGGTGAATTCCTTGTTACCGGGGTGAACCGTGGTTTGCTTGCCACCACGGCCGTGGTGAAGCACGGGCTCATCAATGTCGCGGCCCGGGATGCTGATTTGCTCGCCATGCTCCATGTCGGTGATGGAACGATGGCCTACGGCCTCTTCGACCGCCTTTTTGATGTGGTCGCGGTAACGCCGCAGGAAACGCTGACGGTTTACCGTGCTTTTATTCTTGCCATTGAGGCGTCGGTCGATCACATAGCTCATAAGGCCCTCCGGGCAGCTTCAAGTTGTCAGCTGCAAGCTGCAAGTCGAAGCACAGCGCGTGTGTTTCTTCTTGCAGCTTGAGGCTTGAGGCCTACAACTGCCTCACTGCGATTTTCTGACTCGCAGATACCACTCGGAGAGCAGTCGTACTTGTTTGTCGGTGTAGCCGCGTTCGACCATGCGGGTGACGAAGTCGTTGTGTTTTTGCTGGTCCTCTTTGCTCGCTTTGGCGTTGAAGCTGATAACCGGTAGCAAGTCCTCGGTGTTGGAGAACATTTTCTTCTCGATGACCACGCGCAGCTTCTCGTAGCTGAGCCAGGTCGGGTTTTTGCCATTGTTGTTGGCGCGGGCGCGCAGCACGAAGTTGACGATTTCATTGCGGAAATCTTTCGGGTTGCTGATACCGGCCGGCTTTTCGATTTTCTCCAGCTCTTCGTTGAGCGCTACGCGGTTGAGGATCTCGCCGGTTTCCGGGTCGCGGTACTCCTGGTCCTGAATCCAGAAATCGGCGTAGAGCACGTAGCGGTCGAAGATGTTTTGCCCGTACTCGCTGTAGGACTCCAGGTAAGCGGTCTGGATTTCCTTGCCGATGAATTCGATGTAGCGCGGTGCCAGGTATTCCTTGAGGAAGCGCAAATAACGCTCGCGGGTTTCCGCCGGGAACTGCTCTTGCTCGATCTGTTGCTCCAGCACATAGAGCAGGTGCACCGGGTTGGCAGCAATTTCGTGCGGGTCAAAGTTGAATACTTTGGAGAGGATTTTGAACGCGAAACGGGTCGACAGACCGGTCATGCCTTCATCCACGCCCGCGCTGTCGCGGTACTCCTGAATCGACTTGGCTTTCGGGTCGGTGTCTTTGAGGTTCTCGCCGTCATAGACCCGCATCTTGGAGTAGATGTTGGAGTTCTCTGGCTCTTTAAGGCGCGACAGCACAGTGAACTGCGCGAGCATTTTCAGGGTGTCCGGCGCGCAATGGGCCTTGGCCAGCGAACTGTTGAACAACAGCTTGTCGTAGATTTTGACTTCGTCGCTGACGCGCAGGCAGTACGGGACTTTGACGATGTAAATCCGGTCGATGAACGCTTCGTTGTTCTTGTTGTTGCGGAAGGTGTGCCACTCCGATTCGTTGGAGTGAGCCAGCAGGATGCCGTTGAACGGAATCGCGCCCAGCCCTTCGGTACTGTTGTAGTTGCCCTCTTGAGTGGCAGTGAGCAGGGGGTGGAGCACCTTGATCGGTGCCTTGAACATCTCGACGAATTCCATCAGGCCCTGGTTGGCCCGGCACAGTGCGCCCGAGTAGCTGTAGGCGTCGGCGTCGTTTTGCGGGAATTCTTCGAGTTTGCGGATATCGACCTTACCGACGAGGGCCGAAATGTCCTGGTTGTTCTCGTCACCGGGCTCGGTTTTGGCCACGCCGATCTGATTGAGGATCGAAGGGTAGAGTTTAACCACGCGGAACTGGCTGATATCACCACCGAATTCGGCCAGGCGTTTAGTCGCCCAAGGCGACATGATGGTGTTCAGGTAGCGTTTTTGGATGCCGAAGTCTTCTTCAAGAATCGCGCCGTCTTCGGTCGCGTTGAACAGCCCCAGCGGTGACTCAAAGACGGGTGAGCCCTTGATCGCATAGAACGGGACCTTCTCGATCAGTTCTTTGAGCTTTTCAGCCAGCGAAGACTTGCCGCCGCCCACCGGGCCGAGCAGGTAGAGAATTTGTTTTTTCTCTTCCAGGCCCTGCGCGGCATGGCGGAAGTAGGACACGATCTGGTCAATGCACTCTTCCATTCCGTGGAAGTCGGCAAAGGCCGGATAGCGGCGAATCACTTTGTTCGAAAAAATGCGCGACAGGCGGGAATTGGTTGAGGTGTCCAGTAGTTCCGGTTCACCGATGGCCATCAGCAGCCGTTCGGCAGCTGAGGCGTAAGCGCTTTTGTCTTGTTTGCACAGCTCAAGGTATTCCTGGAGCGTTAGCTCTTCTTGGCGTGTGGATTCAAAGCGTTGTTGGAAGTGGCTAAAAATACTCATGACGTCACCTCGCTCGATACGTGGAGCCGGCGATTGATCGGTCAGTTCGAGTGCTGGCATGCAGCAACGTTGCAGTTGCCGTGTACCCCCCAGGACACCATCAAGGGGCTTAACCCCTTGAAGTTACTACTGATGATCCATACACCGGTGTACCGGCTCTCCCCAGATTCGGATGGCCTGCGCTTAAGGATAGTTGGTAATCGGGGAGGTCAAGAAGAGATGCGCGAATAGTTGGCGCGACCGTTGGTCTGCAAGAGCGCCAGCCCGCTCAGGACGCGGGCTTGGGCGGATGAAAATATTTTTCGGGCTACTTATTGGGACGTTTCTGCGGGGTAGGTGGTGCGCCACAGTTCGAAGCCGCCATCGAGGCTGTAAACGTCAGAAAACCCTTGGCTGATCAGGTAAGCCGCTGCGCTTTGGCTGGAGTTGCCGTGGTAGCAGGTGACGATCAGCGGGGCGTCGAGGTCGGCTGCGCGGATGAAGTCAGCGATCGACTGGTTGTCCAGATGCTGTGAGCCGGTGATATGCAGGGCGGCATAGGTGGGCTGGTCGCGGATGTCGACGACTACCGCGCCTTTTTCGCGCAGGGCTTGGGCTTCTTGTGGGGGAATGCGTTTGAATTCAGTCATGGGAGTTTCCTTTAGCCAGGCAGCGCGTGCGAATCAGGGCGCGAGCGGCGGTTGCGAAGAGGGGGTTGGAGGGCAAAGCAGTTGAGGGGCCGGGTGCCCCTGCTCGTCACAGTCGCAGCTCAGGCGCTGGCCGGTATCGACATTGAGCAAGGTCATCGCACCGCCCCAGACGCAGCCGGTATCGAGTGCGAACACGCCAGGCTCAGAGCATTGGCCTTCAAGTGCCGCCCAGTGGCCAAAGATGATCTTGGTGTCCCGGGTTTTGCGTTCTTTGTAGCTGAACCATGGCGCAAAGCCCGGCGGCGCGGTGCCCAGACCTTCTTTGCTCTTGAGGTCGAGTTTGCCGTCGCGGGTGCAAAAGCGCATGCGGGTGAAGTAGTTGGTGATGACCCGCAGGCGGGTGATGCCGGTGAGGTCGCTGTCCCACTTGGCTGGATCGTTGCCGTACATGCCGTCAAGGAATGGCTTGATGAGGCTGTCATCGCGCAAGGCGTGTTCAACTTCTCCGGCGTATTTGAGGGCTTTTTTCAGTGACCACTGCGGCGGTATCCCGGCGTGCACCAGCGCCGTATTGCGCTCGGCGTCGTAGTGCAGCAGCGGTTGCTGTCGCAGCCAGGTGAGCAGGTCATTGCAATCGGGCGCTTGCAGGATGTCGCGCAGCGTATCGCCCTTTTTCAGGCGTTCGATGTTGTAGGCAACCGCCAGCAGGTGCAGGTCGTGATTGCCCAGCACGCACACCACAGATTCGCGCATACGGTAGAGAAAGCGCAGGGTTTCGAGTGATTCCGGGCCGCGGTTGATCAGGTCGCCCACCAGCCACAGTTTATCGTTGGCCGGGTCGAAGGCCACTTGCTCCAGCAGGCACTTGAGGGGCTGCAAGCACCCTTGCAGGTCACCCACGGCATAGACCGCCATCAGTGAAGCGCTCCGGGTACGGCCAGGCGGAAGGGCTTGATGATGGCTTTGAACTGATGGCCGTCATTTGCCTGCATCAGGTAGCTGCCCTGCATGGTGCCCACTGTGGTGGTGAGCACCGAACCGCTGCTGTACGTGTGCTGCTCGCCGGGCTCGATCAATGGCTGTTGCCCGACCACTCCGGCTCCGCGCACTTCTTCGACATGCCCGTCGCCATCGGTAATCACCCAATGCCGGGACAGCAGTTTAGCCGCCACGGTGCCTGTGTTGCTTACTGTAATGGTGTAGGCAAAGGCGTAGCGCTGATGCTCGGGTTGAGATTGTTCTGGCAGGTAACGCGTGACGACGCTGACGTCGATCACATAGCGGGGCTCATGCATGCGAGAGGCCTTACTGAAAAGCGCAGACAACGTTCGGAATAAAACAGCTGCCTGAGTCTAGGCTAGAGGGCGGGTGCCCGGCCAGAGGCTATGTCTGGTCCGGGCACCGTTTTTTCTCAGTAATCAGTCAGCAACGGGCGCGTTAGCCGCTTTTTCGCTGAGTGTGTCGGCCAGGCGCACGAAAGCGGCGAGGTCGAGTTGCTCCGGGCGCAAGCTGCCATCGACGCCGGCGGCTTCGATTTCGTCGTTGCTGAGCAAGGCTTTTAGGGTGTTACGCAGCGTTTTGCGGCGCTGGTTGAAAGCCTCACGTACCACGCGCTCCAGCAGGCGATGATCCTTGGCCGGGTGTGGCAGTACGTCGTGTGGCACCAGGCGGACAATCGCCGAGTCGACTTTTGGTGGCGGGTTGAAGGCGCCAGGGCCGACGTTGAACAGGTGTTCGACGCGGCAGTGGTACTGAACCATGATCGACAGACGACCCCAGTCTCCGCCGCCAGGCCCTGCGGCCATGCGCTCAACCACTTCTTTTTGCAGCATGAAGTGCATGTCGCGGATCAGCTCGGCGTTTTTCAGCAGGTGAAAAATCAGCGGCGTGGAGATGTTATACGGCAGGTTACCGACGACACGCAGCGTGCGTGGAGCAGCATTGAGGGTTGCGAAGTCAAACTTCAGCGCGTCGCCCTGGTGCAGGTTGAAGTTGCTCATGCCGGCAAATTGCTGATTCAGGATCGGGATCAGGTCTTTGTCCAGCTCGACAACGTCCAGTTGCCCGCCGCTGCTCAGGATGCCTTGGGTCAATGCGCCCTGGCCCGGACCAATCTCCAGCAGGCGGTCGCCCGACTTGGCATTGATCGCGCGCAGGATGCGGTCGATAACGCCCGCATCGTGCAAGAAGTTTTGGCCAAAGCGCTTACGCGCCTTGTGTTGGTATTGCTCGGTCATAGTTGTGTCTCGGCCATCTGATAGGCGGTTTCCAGGGCGACTTGCAGACTGCCAGTGTCGATCTTGCCGCTGCCTGCCAGATCCAGGGCGGTGCCATGGTCGACAGACGTGCGGATGATCGGCAAGCCCAAGGTGATGTTGACGGCGGCGCCAAACCCTTTGTACTTGAGCACGGGCAGGCCTTGGTCGTGGTACATCGCCAGCACTGCATCGCAGTGCTCCAGATATTTGGGGGTAAACAGAGTGTCGGCAGGCAATGGGCCGCGCAGGTCCATGCCTTCGCTTCGCAGACGCTCCAGGGTGGGTTCGATGATGTCGATTTCTTCAAAGCCCAAGTGGCCGCCTTCACCGGCGTGGGGGTTGAGCCCGCACACCAGGATGCGTGGTTGGGCGATGCCGAACTTGTGTTGCAGGTCGGCATGCAGAATTCGGGTTACCCGGGTTATGCGCTCAGGTGTGATTGCATCGGCCACCTGACGCAGCGGCAGGTGAGTGGTCACCAGCGCGACGCGAAGCCCGCGCGTGGCAAGCATCATCACGACTTGCTCGGTGTGGGTCAGGTCTGCCAGAAATTCGGTGTGGCCAGAAAACGCGATGCCGCCTTCGTTAATCACGCCTTTGTGCACGGGCGCGGTGATCATGCCTGCAAAGTCGCCTGCAACACAGCCAAGGGCTGCACGGGTCAGGGTTTGAAGGACGAACGGGGCGTTGGCTTTGTTCAATGTGCCTGCGGTGACAGGAGCATTGAGCGGCGTGTCCCAGACATAGAGGCTGCCTGCAGGTGCCGGTTGGTCGGGCCAGTTGTCCGGGCTGACGGGCAGCAAACTGACAGCCACGCCCAGTTGCGCGGCCCGCTCGTGGAGCAGGTCGCGGCTGGTAATGGCAATCAGGGGATGTGGCTGGCGTTGCGAGGCGAGAAGCAGGCACAGGTCGGGACCTATGCCTGCCGGCTCGCCGGGTGTCAGTGCAAAACGCTGTGTTTTCACTGTGCTGGGTCTGCGCTCTCTGCCTGGTTGGTTGCGCCAGGGAGTTTGATTTCTACGTAGGCTTCGTCACGGATCTGACGCAGCCAGCTTTGCAGCTCTTCGTCGTACTTGCGGTTACGCAAGGCGTTCATGGCTTGCTGCTCGCGGGCTTGGGTGGTGCTGTCAGTGGAGCGACGGCCCAATACTTCCAGAACATGCCAGCCGTATTGAGTACGGAATGGCTTGGACAGGACGCCTTGCGGGGTTTCGGCCATGACTTCACGGAACTCCGGCACCAGCGCGTTCGGGTCGATCCAGTTCAGGTCGCCGCCGTTAAGGGCTGAACCTGGGTCTTCCGAATAGGTTTTGGCCAGGGTGGCAAAGTCTTCGCCCGACTGAATGCGGTCGTAGATTTTTTGTGCCAGTTCCTTGGTTTGCGCTTCAGTGCGGATTTCGCTTGGCTTGATCAGGATGTGACGAACATGAACTTCGTCGACCATCACGGTCTGGCCGCCGCGCTTGTCGAGCAGCTTGAGAATGATAAAGCCGCCAGGCGTGCGGACCGGAGGCGTAATGTCACCTGTCGGCATGCTGCTCAGCATACGATCGAACGGAGGTGGCAACTGGCCCGCTTTACGCCAGCCCATGTCGCCGCCATCCAGTGCGGTGTCGCTGCCGGAGCGGGCGATCGCCAGTTGGGCAAAGTCAGCACCTTGCTTGAGTTGCTTGTAGAGATCTTCAGCCTTCTGGGCCGCCGCCTGGACTTCACTTGAGCTTGCGCTGTCAGACGTCGGGACCAGAATGTTGGCCAGGTGGTATTCCTCGGACAATTGCGCCTTGCCCAGGTCAGAGGCGAGGAAGTTTTTTACTTCCTGATCAGTCACCTGAATACGCTCGGCCACACGGCGTTGACGTACACGGCTGATGATCATTTCGCGGCGAACCTGCTCGCGCGCATCGTCATAGGACAGGCCGTCGTGGGCCAACGCCTGACGGAACTGATCCAGGGTCATGTTATTGCGCTGGGCAATGGTGCCGATGGCCTGGTTCAGTTCTTCGTCAGAGATACGAATGCCCGAACGCTCGCCGATCTGCAGTTGCAGGTTTTCGACAATCAGACGCTCAAGCACTTGTTGGTCCAGCACGCTGGCAGGGGGGACACCCTGCCCGCGCTTGGCGATGGTTTGCTGAACTTCGTGGACACGCTGGTCCAGCTGGCTCTGCATGATCACGTCGTTATCGACGATGGCCACCACCTTATCAAGGGGCTGAACTGCAGCGTGTGCCGCCGCAGTACCCAGGAACAATGCGCCCAATACTAGGGGGCGCAGACACTCAGAAAGCTTGATCTTCACGTTCACGATAACCTTGGATGCCTTTGTCGAGGAAGCTCTCTACTTTGGCGCCTGTAACGCCGCCGAGACCTTTCAGCACAATTTGAAGGAAGATCCCATGGTCGCCCTTTTCGTTTTGCGGGGCTTCTTGGGTGTATTCGTCGTTGGAAACCCAGTAGCGGCTGATCAGGCGCATTTTCCAGCAACAGTTGTCGTATTCAAAGCCACCGAAGGCTTCCAGGGTACGGTTGCGGTTGTAATCGTACTGCCAGCGGCTGATGACGCTCCATTGCGGCACGAGCGGCCAGATCACCGAGAAGTCGTGCTGCTGGATTTTGTAGTAATCCTTGATGTAACCGTCCTGCCCAGGAGACAGGTAGTCACCGCCGAATTGCCACTTACCGGTGTACTGGTTGTACACCACTTGGTCGTTGCGATAGCGATAGCCCAGGTTGACCACCTTGTTCGGGTTGTCTTCTGGCTGGTAATGCATCATTGCGCTGCCAGAGCGTGGGCTACGGGTTTCCGGGTCCCAGTTGTAGTCAGCGGTTGCACGCCAGTCGCGGTTGAAGCGGTAAGCGTATTCCAGTGCGTACGGGGAGACGTTCGATGTCGAGTCGTCACGATTATCATCGATGCCCGGCAACTGAACTTTGCGGTCCTTGAAGTAATACGCCTGGCCAATGCTGACGCGTTGACGCTCGAAGCCGTTTTCTTCGATCCAGCGGCTGGTCAGGCCCAGCGACAGTTTGTTTTCGTCGCCGATGCGGTCAGTGCCGGTGAAGCGGTTGTCACGCCACAGCGAGGAATAGCTGAAGGTACTTTCGCTGGTGTCGAAAACAGGGATGTTTTCCTGGTTGCGCTCAGGCACATACAGGTAGAACGCCCGTGGTTCCAGGGTCTGGCGGTAGTTGGTGCCGAACCAGTTGGTGTTGCGGTCGAAGTACAGGCCGCTGTCAACGCTGGCGATCGGTACGCTGCGGCTGACAGAGCTGTCGAACTTGTCGCCATCCGTGACCATTTGCGTTTTGCCGGTGCCATCAAGATCAAGATCGTACTGGGTATACGCGTACTTGAGGGTCGGGGTCACGTAGCCGTAGCTCGAGGTCATCGGCAGCGACATGGCCGGTGCGAGGTTCAGACGTGTGCCGTTGGCGCGCGCCAGGCCTGTTACGTTTCTGTCCAGACGCGGCGTGGTGACGCCGTATTCGTCGGTATAGGTGCCGTTTTCCAGGTCGCGCTCAAACCGCACCAGTTCGGTGTTGTAAGAGAAGTTCACGCCACCCGGGTGATACGGCAGGCCACCATTGAAGGTGAGCTGTGGCATCTGGTTGTACGGCGTGACCTGGGTCACGGTCGCCAACTGGTAAGCGTGCACGTTCAGCTTGGCGGTGAAGTCATCGCCACGGTAGCTGACAGCTGCTTGCTGGTTCAGGTAGTCACGGCTTTCGACGCCAACCTGATCACTTTGCAGATCCTGGAAGTAGTACGGATCGCTGATCTTGGTGTAGTCAACTTCGGTCAGCACGCGCGAATCAAGCCCGCCCTTGTGCTGCCAGTTGTACATGTAGCGGGTTTTTTCGTAGTCGGTCTGCCGCTTGCGATCGTCGTTGTCGTCGTTGAGGTACGCGGCACCGAACTGTCCTTCGCTGGACTCGGTCAGGTAGCGGAACTCACCTTCCATCAACAGACCGCGCTTGGTCATGTAGCGCGGGTACAACGTGGCATCGTAGTTGGGTGCCAGGTTGAAGTAGTACGGGGTCACGAGCGTAAAGCCGGTGTCGGAGCTGCTGCTGAAGGACGGCGGCAGGAAACCGGACTGACGGCGATCGTCGATCGGGAAGTAAATGTACGGGGTGTAAAGGACTGGAATGTCTTTAACCCGCAGTGTCACGTTGGTTGCGGTACCGAAACCGGTGGCCGGGTTCAACGTGATGTTGTTGCCTTTGAGCTGCCAGGCGTTGCTGTTCGGTTCGCACGTGGTGTACGTACCGTCCTTGAGGCGGATGATCGCGTCTTCGGCACGTTTGGCGTACAGCGCGCTGCCGCGAATACGCGACTTGTGCAACACGTACTCGGCGTTGTCGACCTTGGCGGCACCGGTGTCCAGCTGCACATCGGCGTGGTCGCCAACCAGCAGTGCACCGTTGTCACGCAGACGCACATTGCCGCTCAACTCGCCACGGCTCTCGGCCTGGTACAAGTTGGCTTCATCAGCCTCGACCTGCATGCTGCCCTGGCGCATGACCACATCACCGGCCAGGGTCGCGATTTGCTCTTCCTGCTGGTAGCGGGAAGCTTTGGCGCCAATGAAGGTCGGCGAATCGCTTTTGCTGGTGGTGTCGCGCATGCCGGGACGCGTAGGCTCGATATAGGCGCCAGAGCAATACGGGCCGGTTTCAGCCAGTTGCGCCGGCGTGAGCTTGTCACGCGGGACCCAGTCAAGGTGGCTGTAGTCAGCACTGCGCGCCTTGAGGCCACGACCTTTGGCGGATGTCACCAGCGGGGTTTGCTCACCTTGCTCGCCCGACTCACCATTGGCTTGCGCCACGGTGCCGTTGTGCGATGGGCGTGGTGGCAATTGCGCAGTATTTGCTTTCGGCGCGCAATCCCAGCCACCCGAAGCCGATGCGGAACAGTCATACTGCTCCTCGGCAAATACGAATGGCACGGCTAGAGGTTGCATGGCCAGCAGACTGCCAGTTACCAGCAACGGAAATTTTTTACGAAACGCGGGGGATTTCAATGCCATCTTATTAGTCCGGGCTTCCTGCGTGCCATCAGCCCGCGGTGGGGGGACCGCACGCCTATCGATGGTCTGGAAAAGATTCTGGATAATAAAGCATGACCCGCTTGACGGCTAGCGCCGTCGGAGACCCTTGTAATGCCTGACCAAGATGTACGCTTGCAACACCTGAATGTTTGGCTTGATGAACAGTTGGACACCTTGTTCGAGAACGAGGGGTGGGGTCCCGTGCCCCCGGCCACATTGACTGCGGCCAGCAGTGACGCGAGTTTCCGACGCTACTTCCGATGGGAGGGCGAGGGCCGCAGTTTTATCGTGATGGACGCTCCGCCGCCTCAGGAAAACTGCCAACCTTTCGTCGAAATCGCAGATTTATTGCGTACCAGTTGGATAAATGTTCCAAAAATTTACGCTCAAGACCTGGAGCGCGGGTTCCTTTTGCTCAACGATCTGGGCAATAAAACCTTTTTGGATGTGATCAACAGCAGCAACGCCGATGAATTGTTCAAGGACGCCATCGAAGCCTTGCTGGCCTTCCAGCAATTGCCGATGACGGCCCCTTTGCCCAGCTATGACGTGGCTTTGCTGCGCCGTGAGCTTGAACTGTTCCCTGAGTGGTACGTGCGCCGGCATTTGGGCGTCGAGTTCACCGAACAACAATTGGCGGCCTGGCAGCGTGTCAGCACGCTGTTGATCGACAGCGCACTGGCGCAGCCCCAAGTGCTGGTGCACCGCGACTTTATGCCGCGCAACCTGATGCTCAGTATTCCTAACCCCGGCGTGCTGGATTTTCAGGATGCCGTGTATGGCCCGGTGACCTATGACATCACCTGCCTGTTCAAGGATGCGTTCCTCAGTTGGCCCGAAGAGCGCGTGCGCGCCTGGCTGGAAGACTACTGGAAGCTGGCCTTGCCGCTGGGTATTCCGGTGGGTGCCAATTTTGAAGAGTTCTTGCGGGCCAGCGATTTGATGGGCGTGCAGCGCCACTTGAAAGTGATCGGTATCTTTGCCCGTATCTGCCACCGTGATGGCAAACCCCGCTACCTGGCCGACGTGCCGCGCTTCTTCTCTTATATAGAAGCGGTATTGGCACGTCGCCCTGAACTGGCTGAGCTGGGTGAGTTGTTCGCCAGCCTGCGCCTTTCGGCCGAGACCCCTGCATGAAAGCGATGATTTTGGCTGCGGGCAAAGGCGAACGCCTGCGCCCGTTAACCCTGCACACGCCTAAACCGTTGATTCGCGCAGGCGGCGTGGCATTAATCGAGTACCACCTGCGCGCGCTGGCAGCGGCAGGTTTTACCGAAATCGTGATCAATCACGCCTGGCTCGGCCAGCAGATCGAAGACCACCTGGGCGATGGCGCACGCTTTGGTGTGAGCATTCAGTACTCCGCCGAAGGCGAGCCGCTGGAAACCGGTGGAGGCATTTTTAAAGCCTTGCCGCTGTTGGGCGATAAACCTTTTGTCGTGGTTAACGGCGACATCTGGACCGATTACGACTTCGCCGGGTTGCGCCAACCGCTGGCCGGGCAAGCGCATTTAGTGCTGGTGGACAACCCGGTGCATCATCCCGGCGGTGATTTCTCGCTGAGCGATGGTCACGTGCAGGACGCGCTGCCCGGCGCCGACACGCTGACGTACAGCGGGATTGCGGTCTTGAGCCCGACGCTGTTTGACGGCTCGACAGCGGGGGCATTCAAGCTGGCTCCTTTGCTGCGCACCGCCATGGCTGCAGGTGCAGTTACAGGCGAGCGCTTGCAGGGGCAGTGGGTGGATGTCGGCACACATGAACGGTTGGCAGAGGTTGAGTTGTTGATTAAGGGCAAACACTAAGATGCTGTGGCCAGGGACTCTGATCGGAGCCGGGGCTGGCTTTTTTATCGCCAGCATTCCGGGGGCCATGCTTGGCGCTTTGTTGGGGCAGGCCCTGGACCGGCGCTTGCAACTTCACAGTTGGGCGCAATTGCGTGAGCGTCTGGGCGGCCGCCCGGCCTTGCGCAATGATGAACTGCTGTTTGTGTTACTCGGTCGGCTGGCCAAAAGCGGCGGGCGGGTTGTGGATAAACATATCGAACAGGCGCGCCAGGAAATGCTCCAGCTCGACATGAACCCGGCCGCGCAGCAGCGTGCGATTGCCGCGTTCAACCGGGGCAAGTCCGGGCATGACTCGTTACGCGGTTATCTGCTGCGCTTGCGGGCTCAGCCTGCGGCGGCCGAAGGCGTGCTGCGGGCCTGTTGGCGAATGATTGTGGCGGACGGACGGGTAGACCCCAAAGAGCGAAAACTGATTTTCCAGTGGGGCCGCTGGTTGGGCTGGACCCCGCAGCAAGTGCAACTGCTGGGGGCCGATCACGAGCCGCAGAAAAAAACGCCCGCAACCCGGGGCGGCACGTACCAGCAGGCGCTTGCCTTGCTCGGCGTGACCGCCAGCACCGATCCCGAGCACATCAAACGGGCTTACCGGCGTTTGCTCAGCCGTCACCACCCGGACAAAGTCGCGGGCGCCGGTGCAACCCCGGCGCAGGTGCGTGAGGCCACCGATAAAACCCGCGAGCTGCATCACGCGTATGCGTTGATCCGTGAGTACCGCGGTTTTCGTTAGTCCGGCTTGTCCACTGCCTTCGGGCTGAGCCAGCCGCGAATCCTGCGCAACAGTTGTTCCTGTTCAGCCTCGCGATTGCCGGCAATGGTGTCCAGGCCCACCTGGTTGAAATTTGAGCGATCCATGCGTTTGCTGGCGTGTAGCCGTTGCAAAGCGGCTTTGCGCATAAGCGGTTTGTCTTTGTAGAACACATCCAGAAGCTCAACCGAGAGCGCCGGGGCCAATACATTGATATCGGGCTCGACCTGAGCCGGTGATTGCGCTGCTACCAGAATGAGCTTTTGCACCTGCTTGGGCTGCTTTTCGTTCAGGTAGCGCGTTGCCCAATAAGCCCCTGTGCCGTGCCCGAGCAGCACAATACTGCGCATGTGTTGCTGTTGAGCGAAGGCAATGGCCGCGTCGATGCGGGCGAAAATACGCTCGGCGTCAGCGTTGGTCAGCGCTTCCAGGGTTTGCTCGGGTTGCAGCTCGGTGTCCGGGTTCTCGGTACCGACACTGGCGGCCTGCTCGATGGGTTTGGCTGTGGTGCTGGCCTCTTTACTGCTACTGTTCGGCGCGGGCTCTGTAGGGATTTTCTCTGGTTCGGCCGCGCGCGGTTGGCTGGCTTCGCTGCGCAGGTCGGGCAAGCTCAGGCTCAGGCTGGCCCAGTTGGCGTCTGGCAGTTTGTTGCGCAATGGGCCTACAACCCGTGGCCAGTCGGCGTTTTCACCGGCGCCGGGGACGATCACCACTACGCCGCTGGGGTCGCTGCTGTTGGCCGGTTTCCAGAGCGCCAGAAAAGTGTCCTGCGCGTCTTGCAGTTGTTGCTGCTCAGCGGCCGGCACTTGTCGCTCAAGCGCAGCGGCGTCTTCCTGGCTGCGTTCAGGCAAGGGTTGACGCACCACGGGTGCGGGTTGCGCGGGTGTGGTGTCGGGAGCTGGCTCGGCCGCCAGTACCGGTAAGGCAGATGACAGGTACAACGCCGCCAACGCCAGGCGCAAAGAAGACATAAGTAATTCCAGGCCAGAAGTTATCCCGGCAGCGTAATGGGTGTGAGTGTTGCGATGAAGCGTTTTTGCTATGTGTTGGTTATCGGCTGGTTGTGGCTGCCCTTGATGGGGCACGCGGCGACTATCCCGGCTGCGCAATTAAGTCCCGAGCAACAGCAATGGCTGGCGCAGCATAAAGCGATGCGGGTCGGCCTGGTGTTGCAGGCGCCTTATGCCACGTTTGACCAACGCTTGCAGCAGTTGTCCGGGGCCAATGTTGAGCTGATGAAATGGCTGGCGCAGAGCCTGGATATTGACCTGACCTGGCGCACCTACCCGGACCTTGAACAGTTGGAGAAGGCCGCGCGTGAGGGGCAAATCGACATCGCGCCGGGGCTTAAGCAAACCCCGGCCGGGCTGCGCGTGTGGATTTTTTCTGACCCTTATATGCGGGTCCCGCAATTGTTGGTCGGTGAACGCAATGGCTCAGGTTCAGTAGACCTTGATCGCATCGACAGCAAAACCCGTGTCGCCGTGCGGATGCCCGGTGCGACGGCAGATTTTTTGCGTTCCAGTTATCCGGGGCTCAATCTGCAAGGCGTGCCACTGGAGCGTCAGGCCCTGCAACTCTTGCTGAGTCAGCAAGCCACCTATGCGGTGATTGATGAAGCGCAACTGGCACGGCTTTCTGCCGAGCCTGAGTTCACCGCTTTGGCGGTGGTTGGCGACATTGGCTTGCCGCAGCTTTTGCGGGTGGGTACGCGTCGGGACTTGCCCGAGTTGGCCGGCATCGTGGAGCGCGGGCTCCATGCGATACCAGCACGGGATATGGAGCAACTGCACACGCTTTGGTTGCAGCCCAAGTTCGCGCGCTCAACCCACTCCCCCGGCTTCTGGCAAAACCTCGTGCTGTTGTTCGCGGCGCTGATGTTGGCCAGCATGGCCATTGTGGTGTGGCAGCGCCGCCAGCAGAGTGTTCTGGAGCAGGCGCTGTTAAAAGCCCGCGAAGACCTCGCCGAGGGGGCCGCCAGCGCCGAGGCCCTGCGCCTGACGCAGTTTTCTATCGATAAAAGCCCGGTGGGAATTTTATGGGTTAACTGGGACAGCCATATTCGGTACGCCAATCTGGCGGCCGAAAACATGCTGGGGTATTCGCCGGGCGCGGTGCTCGACCGGTCACTGAGTGATTTTGAGCCGGGCCTGGACATGGACCGCTGGTTGGGCTTGTGGCGCCGCGCGCGGGGTAACGAGGACACGGCGCAGCGCATGGAAGCGATTTGCGTGCGGGCTGATGGCAGCGAGTTCCCGGCTGACGTGACCTTGAGCTTTCTGCGCTTTAAACAGGCCGAATACCTGGTGGTTTACCTGCATGACATCACCGAGCGCCGCCGTGTGCAGGCCGCGTTGCAAGAAAGCGATGCGCGCCTGCAAGGCATTGCAGCCAATGTGCCGGGGCTGGTATTTCGACTGGAGCGCTCGTTGCTGACGGGCGAACTGGACTTCCCTTACATCAGTGAAGGCAGCGAGAGCCTGGTGGGGTTTTCTCCGGCAACCTTACGCCGACATGACGTTGGCCTGCGCAGCCTCGTGCACCCGGATGACAGAGCTGATTACCATCGGGTGCAGGACGTAGCCATAGACAGTGACAGTGACTGGTCGTGGCAAGGGCGGATTCTGACCCGTGAAGGGCTGCAACGCTGGGCCGAGATCAAAGCCATGACCCGCCGTCTTGAAGACGGTACGGTGGTCTGGGACGGAATTGTCTGGGACATCAGCGAGAGCAAGCGCATCGAGCTGGAGCTGGATAGCTCGCGCGGTCAGCTTCGTGAGTTGTCAGCGCACCTGGAGAGCGTTCGCGAGGAGGAAAAGGCGCGAATAGCCCGCGAGGTTCATGACGAGCTGGGGCAAATGCTCACGGTGCTTAAACTCGAAACCTCAATGTGTGAGCTGGCCTATGCGGACCTTGATCCGGGGTTGCGCGAGCGGCTCAATAGCATGAAAAAACTCATCGCCCAGTTGTTCCAGCTCGTGCGTGATGTGGCCACGGCCTTGCGCCCGCCGATTCTGGATGCCGGGATCAGCTCGGCGATTGAGTGGCAGGCCCGTCGTTTTGAAGCACGCTCGCATATCCCGTGTCTGGTACAAGTCCCTGAACAACTGCCGCCGTTGAGTGCGGCCAAGGAAGTGGGCCTGTTCCGGATTTTGCAGGAAGCCCTGACCAACGTGCTGCGCCACGCCGATGCGCAAACGGTTGAGTTGACCTTGAGTGTCGAGGGTCGGGAGTTGTGCCTGACCATCAGTGATGATGGCCGGGGCTTTGAACCGTCGGCCGGGCGCTCGACCTCCTTCGGCCTGGTGGGCATGCGCGAGCGCGTCCTGATGCTTGGCGGCACCTTGGACCTGCACAGCGAACCGGGCGAGGGCACTACCCTGGCGGTGCGCGTGCCATTGACTCAACGTCAGCCAGACCCAAGTGACTCTGAATAAGGAAGGACCTGTGATTCGTGTACTGGTAGCAGAAGATCACACCATCGTGCGTGAAGGCATCAAGCAATTGATCGGCCTGGCGAAAGACTTGTTGGTGGTGGGCGAGGCGAGCAATGGTGAGCAGTTGCTTGAAACCTTGCGCCACGTGCCGTGTGAAGTGGTGCTGCTGGATATTTCCATGCCGGGGGTGAATGGGCTGGAGGCTATCCCGCGGATTCGTGCGTTGAACAACCCGCCGGTTATTTTGGTGTTGTCGATGCACGACGAAGCGCAAATGGCGGCCCGTGCCTTGAAGTTTGGCGCGGCGGGCTATGCCACTAAAGACAGCGACCCGGCACTGCTGTTGACCGCCATTCGCAAGGTGGCCGCGGGCGGGCGCTATATCGACCCGGAGCTGGCAGATCGCATGGTGTTTGAGGTGGGGCTGACGGATGAGCGGCCGCTGCACGCGTTGTTGTCCGAGCGCGAGTTTTCGGTGTTTGAGCGCCTGGCCCAGGGCGCGAACGTCAACGACATTGCCCAGCAACTGGCGCTGAGCAGCAAGACCATCAGCACCCATAAAGCGCGGCTGATGCAGAAGCTCAACGTCACTTCGCTGGCGGAGTTGGTGAAGTATGCGATGGAGCATAAGTTGATCTGAACCGTATGGATTGCCGAAGGCTGCGATCTTTTAAGATCAAAAGATCGCAGCCTTCGGCAGCTCCTACGGGGTGGAGGTGAGGGAGTGCATATCTGTTTGCGACAGTTTTGTGACGGCTCTCAACGTAGTCGTTGGGCTGGGTGGCAGGGGGCGTTCTGTTTGCGACATCGCTATAGGGCAATCCCTACAAAAAGCCTTCCAGCCTGCTGATGTAAATCTCTCCTGCGCCCCGATTTCTGTGGGCTGGCACCTTCTTTAGTCTTGGACTACAGCAGTCCAAAACAAAAGGTGCGGTTATGAGTGAGGTCGGTGCAAGCGCTGGGGCGAGTGATGTATTGGTCAGCTTCCGTGGCGTGCAAAAGAGCTATGACGGCGAAAACCTGATCGTCAAAGATCTTAATCTGGATATTCGCAAAGGCGAGTTTCTGACCTTGCTCGGACCGTCCGGTTCGGGCAAAACCACCAGTCTGATGATGCTGGCCGGCTTTGAAACGCCGACCGCAGGCGAGATTTTGCTGGCCGGGCGGGCCATCAATAATGTGCCGCCGCACAAGCGCGACATCGGCATGGTGTTTCAGAACTACGCCTTGTTCCCGCACATGACGGTGGCCGAAAACCTCGGGTTTCCGTTGACGGTGCGCGGCCTTAACCGCACCGATGTCAGCGAGCGGGTGAAAAAAGTCCTCAGCATGGTCCAGCTCGAAGCGTTTGCGCAGCGTTATCCGGCGCAATTGTCGGGTGGCCAGCAGCAGCGTGTTGCCCTGGCGCGGGCGCTGGTGTTCGAACCGCAGTTGGTCCTGATGGACGAACCATTGGGCGCACTGGACAAACAACTGCGTGAACACATGCAGATGGAGATCAAGCACCTGCACCAACGCCTGGGCGTGACTGTGGTGTACGTGACCCACGACCAGGGCGAAGCGCTGACGATGTCCGACCGGGTGGCGGTCTTCCATCAGGGCGAGATCCAGCAAATTGCCCCGCCGCGTACCCTCTACGAAGAACCCAAAAACACCTTTGTGGCCAACTTTATTGGTGAGAACAACCGCCTCAGCGGCCGTCTGCACAGCCAGGACGGGGAGCGCTGCGTGGTCGAGTTGAGCCGTGGCGAGAAGGTGCAGGCGCTGGCCGTGAATGTGGGCCGCACGGGCGATCCGGTGACGCTGTCGATTCGTCCCGAGCGCATCACCCTCAAGGACGCGAGCGAGTCCTGCGCCAACCGTTTCTCGGGGCGTGTCGAAGAATTTATCTATCTGGGCGACCACGTCCGGGTTCGTCTGGAAGTCTGCGGCAAGACCGATTTCTTTGTGAAACAGCCGATTGCCGAGCTGGACCCCACCCTGGCCGTCGGCGACGTCGTGCCGCTGGGCTGGCAAGTCGAACATGTACGTGCGCTGGACCCTGTATTAGAGGCGAATTGATCGCCCGGTTTCACCCACCCTGCACAGCGGAGAACACACAATGCACAAGACTTTAAAGTTAACGGCTCTGAGCCTCGGCCTGATGTTTGCGGGCAGTGCGCTGGCCGCGACTGACCTGACCGTGGTGTCGTTTGGCGGCGCGAACAAGGCGGCGCAGGTCAAAGCGTTTTACCAGCCGTGGGAAACCAAGGGCGACGGCAAAATCATCGCCGGTGAGTACAACGGTGAAATGGCCAAGATCAAGGCCATGGTCGACACCAAAAGCATCTCTTGGGACCTGGTAGAAGTGGAGTCGCCAGAACTGGCCCGCGGTTGCGATGAAGACATGTTTGAAGCGCTGGACCCTGCACTGTTTGGCAACCCGGACCAGTACGTAAAAGGCGCAATCCAGACCTGCGGCGCGGGCTTCTTCGTGTGGTCAACGGTATTGGCTTACAACGCAGACAAACTGAAAACCGCACCGACCAGCTGGGCGGATTTCTGGGACACGCAGAAATTCCCGGGCAAACGCGGTCTGCGTAAAGGCGCCAAATACACCCTCGAATTTGCCTTGATGGCCGACGGCGTGGCGCCGAAAGACGTGTACACCGTGCTGGCGAGCAAGGACGGGCAGAACCGCGCTTTCAAAAAGCTCGATGAGCTCAAGCCTTTTATCCAATGGTGGGAAGCGGGCGCTCAGCCGCCGCAGTACCTGGCCTCTGGCGACGTGGTCATGAGCTCGGCGTACAACGGCCGGATCGCGGCGGTACAGAAAGAAAGCAATCTGAAGATCGTCTGGAATGGCGGCATCTATGACTTCGATGCATGGGCCATCCCTAAAGGCCTGAGCAAGGCTAAAGCCGACGTGGCGAAGAAGTTCATGGCCTTCACCTTGCAGCCGCAACAGCAGAGCCTCTACTCGCAAAACATTGCGTACGGCCCGGCGAACAAAGAAGCCATGCCTTTGCTGCCTAAAGACGTGCAGGAAGACATGCCGACCGCCCCGCAAAACATCGTTAACCAGGTGCAAATCGACGTCAGCTTCTGGGCTGATAACGGTGAGCAACTGGAGCAGCGTTTCAACGCCTGGGCTGCCAAGTAAGCACTACGCAACGGCGGCGTGGCTGATCTGGCCACGCCGCCATCGTTTAAAGATTTCCGGAGTTCGCCATGGCCATCGCCGTTCCCCTGAACGAGGTCTCCAACACGTCGTTGAAAAAACGCCTAAAGCGTGCCGAACGGGTTAATCGCTGGAAAGCGCAGGCCCTGATCGCACCGTTGGTTATTTTCTTGTTGCTGGTGTTCCTGGTGCCCATCGCGGCCCTGCTCTACAAAAGTGTCGGTAACCCGGAAGTGGTAGAGGGTTTGCCGCGTACAGTGGTGGCTGTGCACAGCTGGGACGGTAAGGGCTTGCCCGCTGAGCCGGTGTACCAGGCGTTGAGCGAAGACTTGGCCGAAGCCCGCAAGAATCAAGTGCTGGGTGATTTGTCCAAGCGTCTGAACATGGAATTGGCCGGCTACCGCAGCCTGCTGATGAAAACCGCCAAGGGCCTGCCGTTCAAGGCGCAGCCGGCGTCTTACAAAGACGCGATGGAAGGCCTGGACGAGCGTTGGGGCGACCCGGCTTATTGGCAGGCGATCAAGCGCAACACCTCAAGCGTTACCCCGTTTTACCTGTTGGCCTCGGTTGATCACCGTATCGACGACTTGGGCGAAATAGCCCCGGCCACCCCGGATCAGTCGATCTATCTGGACATTTTTGCGCGTACGTTCTGGATGGGTTTTGTCATCACCTGCATCTGCCTGGTGCTGGCGTATCCGCTGGCCTACCTGTTGGCCAACTTGCCAGCACGCAAAAGCAACCTGTTGATGATTCTGGTGCTGTTGCCGTTCTGGACCTCGGTGCTGGTTCGGGTCGCCGCCTGGATTGTCTTGTTGCAATCTGGTGGCCTGATCAATAGCGGGCTGATGAGCCTGGGCATTATTGATAAGCCGCTGGAGCTGGTGTTCAACCGGACCGGTGTCTACATCGCGATGGTGCACATCTTGTTGCCGTTCATGATTTTGCCGATCTACAGCGTGATGAAAGGCATTTCTCCGACCTATATGCGCGCAGCGATCTCACTCGGTTGCCACCCGTTTGCCAGTTTCTGGCGAGTGTATTTCCCACAGACCTATGCCGGTGTGGGCGCGGGTTGCTTGCTGGTGTTCATCATTGCGATTGGCTACTACATCACCCCGGCCTTGCTGGGCAGCCCGAACGATCAAATGGTCAGCTACTTCGTGGCGTTTTACACCAACACCAGCATCAACTGGGGCATGGCGACGGCACTGGGCGGCCTGCTGCTGTTGGCGACCGTGGTGCTTTATCTGATTTACAACTGGCTGGTAGGCGCAAGCCGCCTGCGCTTGAGCTAAGGAGATCGCCATGCTGAGTCCTTATATGTCGCCCATTGAGCGGGTGTGGTTTTACAGCTTGCGCATTCTGTGTGGGTTGATCCTGTTGTTTCTTATTTTGCCGGTGCTGGTGATCATCCCGTTGTCGTTCAACTCGGGCAGTTTTCTGGTGTATCCGTTGCAGGGCTTTTCGCTGCACTGGTACCAGGATTTCTTTGGCTCGGCGGAGTGGATGCGGGCCTTGAAAAACAGCGTGATCGTGGCGCCTGCCGCGACGGTGCTGGCCATGGTGTTTGGTACGTTGGCGGCCATTGGCCTGACCCGGGGGCACTTCCCGGGCAAGGCGCTGGTGATGGCCTTGGTCATCTCGCCGATGGTGGTGCCGGTGGTGATTATCGGTGTGGCCAGTTACCTGTTCTTTGCGCCGCTGGGCCTGGGTAACAGCTACTTTTCGTTGATCGTGGTGCACGCGGTGTTGGGCGTGCCGTTTGTGATCATCACCGTGTCAGCGACTTTGCAGGGCTTCAACCAGAACCTGGTGCGTGCTGCGGCCAGCCTGGGGGCTTCGCCGCTGACGGCGTTCCGCCGGGTGACCTTGCCACTGATTGCGCCGGGGGTGATTTCGGGGGCGTTGTTTGCCTTTGCGACCTCGTTTGATGAAGTGGTCGTGACCCTGTTTTTGGCCGGGCCCGAACAAGCGACCTTGCCACGGCAGATGTTCAGCGGCATCCGCGAAAACCTCAGCCCGACCATTGCCGCTGCGGCGACCTTGTTGATTGCCTTCTCGGTGGTGTTGTTGCTGACCCTGGAGTGGTTGCGCGGGCGCAGCGAAAAAATGCGCACGGCCCAGGCGTAAGGGTTACATCCAGCACGCATCCCATAAGGGATAGTCCCCGATTCGTGCGGCCAGGCCCGCACGGATCGGGGTTTGTACGATGTAGCGGGCGGTTGCCTTGAGGTCATCTTCACGGCGCAATGCCCTGTCGTGATAACCCTTTTGCCACAGTCGACCACTGGACTGGCTGGCGTTGTTAACGGTCACGCTGCTGCGTGACTTGATGCGGCACATTAATTCGCCCAGTGTTTTCTGGCGCAACTCAAATAGCCAGTGGCAGTGGTCCGGCATCACCACCCATGCAATTGAGTCGACAATGCCTTGATCGTGCGCTTGTCTCATTTGGCTGACCATAAGCCGTCCAATGTGAAAATCACTGAAAATGGGGCGCCTTTGCTCCGTGACGGTGGTCAGTAAATAAATACGTCCCTGCTCTGAAGACCGTCCTTTTAATAGTTGGCTTCCGTTGGAGAAATAAGGCATTCCATTGCACTCGTTTAGTCGATGTACTTTCAACGTTAGACGAGGGCTTTGGAACTAGCGGAACCCTTTGTTCGCAAGATATTGCTGGAAGGTCCTTCGGTCCTTATCGCAGCCTTCGGCAGCGGCTACAAGGCGCGTACCCTGTAGTCGCTGCCGCAGGCTGCGATCGGGCGCGAAGCGGTCGTGAAGTTGGCATTAGGCGCCAATCATCACGGTGCGGTGGCGCTTCTTGGCAGGGCGTATACAATGCCCGCCACCGTGATTTGCTTATTAAAAGGTGCGTTATGCAGCCCTTCGCTATTGCCCCATCGATTCTCTCTGCCGATTTCGCCCGCCTGGGTGAGGAAGTCGACAATGTACTCGCCGCGGGCGCTGATATCGTGCACTTCGATGTCATGGACAATCATTACGTCCCTAACCTGACCATCGGCCCGATGGTCTGCGCGGCGCTGCGCAAGTACGGCATCACCGCGCCCATCGATGCCCATTTGATGGTCAGCCCGGTCGACCGGATCATTGGCGACTTTATCGAAGCCGGGGCGACTTACATCACCTTCCACCCCGAAGCCACTCAGCACATTGACCGCTCTTTGCAGTTGATCCGCGAAGGCGGCTGCAAGGCGGGCCTGGTGTTTAACCCGGCCACGCCGCTGGATGTGCTCAAGTACGTGATGGACAAGGTCGACATGGTCTTGCTGATGAGCGTGAACCCGGGCTTCGGCGGGCAGAAGTTCATCCCCGGTACGTTGAACAAGCTGCGCGAAGCCCGTGCACTGATCGACGCTTCGGGCCGTGATATCCGCCTGGAAATCGATGGTGGCGTGAACGTCGGCAATATCCGTGAAATCGCTGAAGCCGGTGCCGACACCTTTGTCGCCGGTTCGGCCATTTTCAACACGCCGAACTACGAAGAAGTCATCCAGAAAATGCGCGCCGAGCTAGCGTTGGCGCGCCCATGAGCCGTTTTGAGCAGTCGCTCCAGGGGCCGCTGCCTAAACTGGTGATGTTCGATCTGGATGGAACCTTGATCGACTCGGTTCCAGATCTGGCCGTCGCCGTTGAGAGCATGCTGCTCAAACTGGGGCGTCCACCGGCGGGCATCGAGAACGTGCGGATGTGGGTCGGTAACGGTGCGCCGCTGCTGGTGCGCCGTGCGCTGGCCGGCAACATGGATGCAAAGGGCGTCGATGACGCCGAAGCCGAGCAGGCGCTGGAGATTTTCATGGAAGCCTACGCGGGCGGCCATGAACACACCAAGGTTTACCCGGGTGTGCGCGAAAGCCTCAAGTGGCTGCAAAAGCAGGGCGTTGAAATGGCCCTGATTACCAACAAACCCGAGCGGTTTGTGGCGCCCCTGCTGGATGAAATGAAGCTGGGCCGGTTTTTTCGCTGGATTGTCGGCGGCGATACCATGCCGCAGAAAAAACCGGACCCTGCAGCGCTGTTTTTTGTCATGAAAATGGCCGGTGTAACCCCGCAGGAGTCGCTGTTTGTCGGCGATTCGCGCAATGACGTGCTGGCGGCCAAGGCCGCAGGTGTGCGCTGTGTTGCGCTGAGCTACGGCTATAACCATGGCCGACCGATTGCCGAAGAGTCACCGGATGCGGTCATTGATAACCTGCAAGAGCTGATAGTCGGTTGCTTAGATTCGGCGCCTGAGATAACGTTGGGCGCTCCTGTTCACCCCTCTCAAAGAGATTCCATCGTGGTGGTCACTCGCAAACTCTGGATGAAAGTTATCAAGGCCCTGGCCCGTTGGCGTTGGCGCGCCTGACTTTTATCTGGCCGGAGATCCGGCACGTTTGCATACCTGACTGTTTTACCTCAGACCACGAGGCACCTCATGATCCGCGAAGAATTCCTGCGCTTGGCCGCTGCTGGCTACAACCGTATCCCGCTTGCACGTGAAACCCTTGCCGACTTCGACACGCCGCTGTCGATCTACCTGAAACTGGCCGACCAGCCTAACTCCTATCTGCTGGAGTCGGTGCAGGGCGGCGAGAAGTGGGGGCGTTATTCGATCATTGGTTTGCCATGCCGCACGGTGTTGCGTGCCCATGAGCAGCAGATCCGCATCACCCACGACGGTGTAGAAATCGAAGCTCACGAGGTTGAAGACCCGTTGGCTTTCGTTGAGGCGTTCAAAGCGCGTTACAACGTACCGACCATTGCCGGTCTGCCGCGTTTTAACGGCGGTCTGGTGGGCTATTTCGGCTACGACTGCGTGCGTTATGTCGAGAAGCGTTTGGGTAAATGCCCGAACCCGGACCCGCTGGGTGTGCCGGACATTTTGCTGATGGTGTCGGACGCTGTTGTGGTCTTCGATAACCTGGCCGGCAAGATGCACGCAATCGTGCTGGTGGATCCGTCTGAGGCCGATGCCTATGACCAGGGCCAGGCGCGTCTTGAGGCGTTGCTTGAGCAGTTGCGCCAACCGATTGCCCCGCGCCGTGGCCTGGATTTCACCCAGCAGCAAGCCGCTGATCCGGTGTTCCGTTCCAGCTTTACCCAGGCCGATTACGAAAAAGCCGTCGATACGATCAAGGACTACATCCTGGCGGGCGACTGCATGCAGGTTGTGCCGTCGCAGCGTATGTCGATCGACTTCAAGGCCGCGCCGATTGATCTGTACCGCGCGCTGCGTTGCTTCAACCCGACGCCGTATATGTACTTCTTCAACTTTGGTGACTTCCACGTGGTGGGCAGTTCGCCGGAAGTGCTGGTGCGGGTGGAAGACAATCTGATTACCGTGCGCCCGATTGCCGGGACTCGCCCACGCGGCGCCACGGAAGAAGCGGACCTGGCGCTGGAAAAAGACCTGCTGGGGGATGACAAGGAAATTGCCGAGCATTTGATGCTGATTGACCTTGGGCGTAACGACACGGGGCGCGTTTCGGAAATCGGTTCGGTGAAGCTCACCGAGAAGATGGTGATCGAGCGTTACTCCAACGTGATGCACATTGTGTCTAACGTCACTGGCCAGCTCAAAAGCGGCCTGACCGCAATGGACGCGTTGCGCGCCATTTTGCCTGCGGGTACGTTGTCGGGTGCGCCGAAAATTCGCGCGATGGAGATCATCGACGAACTGGAACCGGTCAAACGTGGCGTGTATGGCGGCGCAGTCGGTTATTTCGCCTGGAACGGCAACATGGACACGGCCATCGCGATTCGGACCGCTGTGATCAAAGATGGCGAATTGCACGTACAAGCCGGCGGCGGCATTGTCGCTGACTCGGTACCGGCCCTGGAGTGGGAAGAGACGCTGAATAAACGTCGCGCGATGTTTCGTGCCGTAGCGCTCGCTGAACAAACCCCCGCATCCGACGCCTGAGGAGCTTTGCCATGTTGCTGATGATCGACAATTACGACTCTTTTACTTACAACGTTGTGCAATACCTCGGCGAGTTGGGTGCCGAGGTCAAAGTGGTGCGCAACGACGAATTGACCGTGGCCCAGATCGAGGCGCTCAAGCCTGAGCGCATTGTGGTCTCGCCCGGCCCGTGCACGCCTAATGAGGCGGGCATTTCCCTTGAAGCGATCAAGTACTTTGCCGGCAAGCTGCCGATTCTGGGTGTGTGCCTGGGCCATCAGTCCATCGGCCAGGCTTTTGGCGGTGACGTGGTTCGCGCCCGGCAAGTGATGCACGGTAAAACCAGCCCGGTCTATCACCTGGACACGGGTGTATTCCAGGGCCTGAACAACCCGCTGACCGTGACGCGTTACCACTCGCTGGTGGTCAAGCGCGAAACCCTGCCGGAGTGCCTGGAGCTCACGGCCTGGACGCAACATGCCGATGGTTCGGTTGACGAGATCATGGGCCTGCGCCACAAAACGCTGAACATCGAAGGGGTGCAATTTCACCCGGAGTCGATTCTGACCGAGCAGGGCCACGAACTGTTCGCTAACTTCCTCAAACAAACTGGCGGCACGCGCTAAGGACTTCTTATGGATATCAAAACAGCCCTGAGCCGTATCGTCGGTCACCTTGATTTGAGCGAAACCGAGATGCGCGATGTAATGCGCGACATCATGACCGGCCAATGCACTGAAGCGCAGATTGGCGCGTTCATGATGGGCATGCGCATGAAGAGCGAGAGCATCGACGAAATCGTTGGTGCCGTCACGGCCATGCGTGAGTTGGCGGACAAGGTCGAGCTCAATACCCTGGACGGCGTGGTGGATATCGTCGGCACCGGGGGTGATGGCGCGAACATTTTCAACGTCTCCACGGCGTCTGCCCTGGTGATTTCTGCTGCCGGTTGCACGGTGGCCAAACACGGTAACCGTGCGGTGTCGGGCAAAAGCGGCAGTGCCGACCTGCTTGAGGCTGCCGGTGTGTACCTGAACCTGACACCTGTTCAGGTGGCGCGTTGCATCGACAGCGTCGGCATTGGCTTTATGTTTGCCCAGTCCCATCACGGCGCCATGAAGCACGCGGCAGTCCCGCGTCGCGACCTGGGGCTGCGCACCTTGTTCAACATGCTTGGCCCGCTTACGAATCCGGCTGGTGTGTTGCATCAAGTGGTCGGGGTGTTCAACCAGGCGCTGTGCCGTCCGCTGGCTGAAGTGTTGCAGCGTCTGGGCAGCAAACACGTGCTGGTGGTGCATTCGCAAGACGGTCTGGATGAGTTCAGCCTGGCCGCACCAACGTTTGTGGCCGAGCTGAAAAAAGGTGAAATCACTGAGTACTGGGTTCAGCCAGAAGACTTGGGTATAAAGAGCCAGAGTTTGTTTGGCCTGGTGGTGGATAGCCCGGCGCAATCATTGGAGCTGATCCGCGATGCCTTGGGCCGTCGCAAAACTGAGGCGGGCCAGAAGGCCGCTGAAATGATCGTACTCAATGCCGGCGCTGCGCTGTACGCCGCTGACCTTGCCTACACGCTCAAAGAGGGTGTGGCTTTGGCCCACGATGCATTGCACACAGGTCTGGCGCGAGAAAAACTCGAAGAGCTGGGCGCCTTTACCGCGATCTTCAAGCAGGAGAATGAAGCATGAGTGTGCCTACCGTTCTGGAAAAAATTCTGGCGCGTAAAGTTCAAGAAGTCGCCGAGCGCAGCGCACGCTTGAGCCTGGCGGAGCTTGAAGGTCTGGCGGCTCAGGCAGATCCTGTACGCGGTTTTGCCAAAGCTTTGTTGGCCCAGGCCAAACTGAAGCAACCGGCGGTGATTGCCGAAATCAAAAAGGCATCGCCGAGCAAGGGCGTGATCCGCGAAGATTTTGTTCCGGCCGACATTGCCAAAAGTTATGAGCTGGGCGGCGCAACGTGTTTGTCGGTTTTGACCGACGTTGACTACTTTCAGGGCGCTGATCAGTACCTGCGTGAAGCCCGGGCAGCGTGCAAGTTGCCGGTGATCCGCAAGGACTTCATGATCGATCCTTATCAGATCGTTGAAGCGCGCGCGTTGGGGGCGGACTGCGTGTTGCTGATCGTCTCTGCGCTGGATGACGTGAAGATGGCCGAGCTGGCTGCTGTTGCCAAAAGCGTCAACCTGGATGTGCTGGTTGAAGTGCACGATGCCGATGAACTGGAACGTGCCTTGAAGACCCTGGATACCCCGCTGGTGGGTATCAACAACCGCAATTTGCACACCTTTGAGGTCAGCCTGGAAACCACGCTGGACTTGTTGCCACGGGTGCCGCGTGATCGCTTGGTGATCACTGAAAGCGGGATTCTCAACCGGGCCGACGTTGAGCTGATGGAAATCAGTGAGGTGTATTCGTTCCTCGTTGGTGAGGTGTTTATGCGCGCTGAGCAGCCAGGTGTTGAGCTGCAGCGTTTGTTCTTCCCGGAGCGTAGCGTGCATGTGACAGGCTCGACGCTGGACTAACCCGTTTTGTCTCAGGCAGGTCTCTATGGCGCTTATCCAGCAACTCACCGTCGAAGCAGGTCTTAAAGCCGAGCAGGATTTGCTGGCTTCGGTGTGTGCTGGGCAGGCTGAGGCGGGTGTGCTGTTCTGGCAACCCACTGACCGTGCGCTGGTGATGCCTCGGCGCTTGAGCCGGTTGGCCGGGTTTGATCAAGCCAGTGTTGAATTGGCCGCCAGTGGTTGGCCGATTTTGTTGCGTGAGACGGGCGGAGAGCCCGTTCCTCAATCGCCCTCTACGGTCAATATCGCGCTGGTGTATGCACCACCCCGCAGCGAAGGCGATCACGGTCGTATCGAAACGGCCTATCGCCGCTTGTGTGACCCGATCTGTGATCTGTTGACAGCTTTGGGCGGCACGGCGTCTTTAGGCGAAGTCGAAGGCGCCTTTTGTGATGGCCGTTTTAACGTCAATCTCAATGCCCGCAAACTGGTTGGCACGGCTCAGCGCTGGCGCCAAAGCCAGGGTGGCCAACGGCCTGTGGGGCTGGTGCACGGTGCATTGCTGGTTGAAGATGAACGTGAGTCGATGGTGGCTGCCGTCAATCGTTTCAATCAGCGCTGTGCGCAAGATCAACACTGCCTAGCTGACAGCCATATTGCCTTGCATGAAGTGTTTGTCGCGCCCGATTTCTTCGAGCGCCTGGAGGCCAGTTATCAACAGATTCTGGCGCCCCTGCTACGCCCTTAGCGGGTACCGTACACCACCATGGTTTTGCCTTTGACGCTGACCAGGTTTTGTTCTTCAAGACCTTTGAGCACACGGCCGACCATCTCTCGTGAACAACCGACAATTCTGCCGATTTCCTGACGCGTGATTTTGATCTGCATCCCGTCCGGGTGGGTCATGGCGTCGGGCTGTTTGCACAGGTCCAGCAGGCAACGTGCGACTCTGCCGGTGACATCAAAGAACGCCAAGTCTCCCACCTTGCGTGTGGTGTTACGCAGACGCTGAGCAATCTGGCCGCTCAGGGAGTAAAGAATCTCGGGTTCTTGTTGTGCGTACTCTCTGAATTTTACGTAGCTGATTTCTGCGACTTCGCATTCAGTCTTGGCCCGAACCCAAGCGCTGCGGGGTTGTTCCTGGCCTGCCTGTTCAAACAAGCCCAGCTCGCCAATGAAGTCGCCTGAGTTGAGGTAGGCAATGATCATTTCGCGCCCTTCGTCGTCCTCAATCAGGATGGTGACAGAGCCTTTGAGAATGAAAAACAGCGTGTGTGAGTGTTCGCCTGCGCAGATGATATTGCTCTTGGTTGGATAGCGTCTGCGTTGGCAATGAGTCAAAAATTTGTCGAGATTCTTGATCTTGGATAGGGGGGTAATAGCAACCATGGTTGTATCCCGAAAGCGTACACAGTAAGGGGCAGATCTAATTTTATATAGAGCGCTGGCTGGCTGGCGCCAGTGATTTGGCGCCAGCTTAACAGACAGATTCTGTATGGTTTGTAGATTTTTTATTATGGGCTGACGGATAAAGCCTTTGGTGCGGTGAGTCACCGCTTTAAGGCCCTGTGCTAAGCTGGCGCCCCTTTTAGAACAGTGGAGTCTGGGTGATGAAGGCACGCATTCAATGGGCAGGTGAAGCCATGTTTCTGGGCGAATCAGGGAGTGGCCATGTGGTTGTCATGGACGGCCCTCCTGAGAGTGGCGGTCGCAACTTGGGTGTAAGACCTATGGAAATGCTCCTGCTGGGGCTCGGCGGCTGCAGCAACTTCGATGTCGTCAGTATCCTCAAGAAGTCGCGTCAGCCGGTTGAAAGCTGCGAGGCTTTTCTGGAAGCAGAACGCGCCACTGAAGACCCAAAAGTGTTCACCAAGATCCACCTGCACTTTGTCGTCAAGGGCCGTGGCCTGAAAGAAGCTCAGGTAAAGCGTGCAATCGAGCTGTCTGCCGAGAAGTATTGCTCGGCGTCGATCATGCTGGGCGCAGCCGGTGTAGCTATTAGCCACGACTATGAAATTGTTGAACTAGGCTGAGCCGACATCCAATTTACATAAAAGCATTGCAGACTCTGGCGATCAGAAGCTGACGTCTGCATAATGCGCCACTTTTTTAAGGGCAGTGGCAGGGAATAACCCCGGCTCACGTCCGAACAAATAACCAAAATCGCCATCGCGAAGAGGTGTTAACCGTCCTACGCAGGTGCGTCCACGCACTTGACGGGCATGCTGGATCACGCGGCCGAGCCGCATCGACATAGAGAGTTTTATAACGGTGAAAAGCAAACTCAAGCTCCACGGGTTCAATAACCTGACAAAGACCTTGAGCTTCAACATCTATGACATCTGCTACGCGGAAACCCCGCAAGACCAGCAGGCATACGTTGAGTACATCAATCAAGAGTACGACGCAGAACGCCTGACGCAGATCCTCACAGATGTGGTCGATATCATTGGGGCCAACATCCTGAACATCGCTCGTCAGGATTACGATCCACAAGGCGCCAGCGTCACTATTCTGATTTCTGAGCAACCGGTAACGCCTACCGAAAGCCAGATCGAAGAATCTCCTGGCCCGCTGCCTGAGACCATTTTGGGTCATCTCGACAAAAGTCATATCACGGTGCACACCTATCCAGAGATTCATCCTGTGGACGGTATTGCGACTTTCCGTGTGGATATTGACGTGTCGACGTGCGGCGTTATTTCACCGCTTAAAGCTCTCAACTATCTGATCCATCAGTTTGATTCGGATATCGTGACGGTCGACTATCGTGTGCGTGGTTTTACCCGTGACGTAGAAGGCAAAAAGCACTTTATCGATCACGAGATCAACTCGATCCAGAACTACCTCTCCGAAGATACCCGCGACGGTTACCAGATGACCGACGTGAACGTGTACCAGGAAAACCTGTTCCACACCAAGATGCTGCTCAAGAACTTCGAACTGGATAATTACCTGTTCGGCGACGCGACCAGCAATCTGTCGGTTGAACAACGTGCGCAGGTCACTGAGCGCGTGAAGCATGAAATGCTCGAAATCTTCTACGCCCGCAATATGGGGTAAGGTTTCGCGCAACAAAAAAAGGCGGCTACCGAGAGGTAACCGCCTTTTTTTATGACCCGAATGCCGGGGTCAGATGCGATAGGTGCTTTTGGTCATGACTTTTGCCAGCAGGCTCATGCCAAATTTTACCGGCGCCGGGAAGTGATAGCCGCCTGCATTCAATGCTGACTCGGCGTGTTGTTCTTCGTCGAGGCGCATCTGCTCGAGGATGGCGCGGGATTTCTCATCTTCGGCAGGCAGTTGCTCAAGGTGCTCGTTGAGGTGTTTGCACACTTGGTCTTCAGTCGCGGCAACAAAACCCAGGCTGACCTTGTCGCTGATCAGGCCAGCGACAGCGCCGATGCCAAATGACATGCCGTAGAACAGCGGGTTGAGCACGCTGGTATGGCTGCCCAGTTGGTGGATGCGGTGTTCGCACCAGGCCAAGTGGTCGATTTCTTCTTCGGCGGCATGTTCCATCGCTTCGCGCACGTGCGGCAGTTTGGCGGTCAAGGCCTGCCCTTGGTACAGCGCTTGGGCGCATACCTCGCCGGTATGGTTGATGCGCATCAGCCCGGCTACGTGGCGGGCGGTTTTTTCATCCAGCGGCTTTTCGGTTTTGACAATGGCCGGGGAAGGGCGATGCGGCTGACCACTGAAGGGCAGCAGGGTGCGCATGGCGGTATCAGCTTGCAACAGGAGACGGTCAATCGGCGAGTAGTGACGTTGGGTAGTCATGCTTACCTCCGGAAAAAATCACGGTGGCCAGTTTACCTCAAACGCGCAGGCAGGGTTTGCGTTGGATCATGCGTCGGCGTGGGAGCGGTGGCTCCCACGGTGTGTACGGTCTGGCAGGGCAATCAGCCCGGCGGCCAGTTCATCTGGCGTTGACCCAGAACGTGCATATGAATGTGGTAGACCGTCTGGCCTCCATTTTCATTGCAGTTCATCACTACGCGAAAACCGTCTTCGCAGCCCAACTCTTTGGCCAGGCGCTGCGCGGTGAACAGAATGTGCCCGGCCAGCGGTTTGTCTTCTTCGGTCAGGTCATTGAGGGTGGCGATGTGTTTTTTTGGAATGACCAAAAAGTGAATCGGCGCTTGGGGGGCAATATCGTGGAAAGCCAGCACTTGATCATCCTCATAGATGATATTGGCCGGTATTTCACGGTTGATGATTTTGGTGAACAGAGTATCCAAAGCGTTGTCTCCGTGAGTGAAGTCCGGTCTGAGTGTACTCACGGACACCGATTACGCCCAGTCTCGTTAACGCGGGCAGTAAGATTTGTTCACTGAGGCTGCGATTTTGCGGGTCAGCCAGCGAGAAAGCAGGCGTGGCATGCGCGTGAGCCAGCGGTTGCGCCAGCCGGGCATGATAATCGCCTTGTTCTTGTCGAGTGCCCGCACAGTGAAAAGAGCAACTTCTTCGGGGCTCAGGGCACTTTTATTACGTTTGACGGCTTCCGGGTTCATGTTTGCCGCGTCGAAAAAGCCGGTGCGGGTGACTCCAGGGCACAGCACTGAGACTTTGATGCCGGTTTTTTTCACTTCTTCGCGCAAGCCTTCGGAGAAATGCAGTACATACGCTTTACTCGCGAAGTAGGTGCTGAGCCACGGGCCGGGCTGGTAGGCGGCGATCGAGGAGACGTTGAGGATTTGCCCGCCACCCTGCACGGCCATCATGTTGCCAATGGCATGGCACATGCGGGTCAGGGCCAGGATGTTGAGCTCGATCAGGTCTTGCTCGGCGCTCCAGTCATGGGCGAGGAACGGCCCGCAAGTGCCAATGCCGGCGCAGTTGATCAGCAAGTCGATTTGCCGGTCACCTTCTTCCAGCTCCAGCAAGAAGCCGGACAGGCGCAGGGGTTCGCCCAAGTCACAGGCGCGGAACAAGACTTCGACACCGAAACGTTGGGTCAACTCAAGCGCAATGCTTTCCAGCGCATCGCGCTGACGGGCAACCAGGATGAGGCTGCGCCCGCGGCGGGCAAGCGCTTCTGCCAGGGCCAGGCCGATGCCGCTGGAAGCGCCAGTGATCAAAGCGTAACGGGTCATGTTTCTCTCCATCGCAACGGTACAGTCCGGTGACAATGATGTCCCTGGCGTTAACGCGTTCATTTAGCTGCGCAGTTTACAGGGTGTTGCTGGTGGCTGCGTTGATCAACGTTGCCATTAAGCCTAAAGCGAAGAGCGCCGCCATCACGAACAGGCTTAAACCGATGAAGAAAATGATGATCCACGCGCCGATGGTGACTGAGCGGCTGTTGGGCGGTGGCGGCGGGCCGTATTTATTCGGGCCTTCTGTGCCGGGCATCAGGAGCATCATGACCGCGAGTACCAGGTTGGCCATCGGTACCAGATGCAGCAGCAACATCCAGGCGGACCAATTGAGGTCATGCAGGCGCTGGGCGCCAATTCTCAGGCTAATGAACGCATAAGCAATGGCCAGTGTTGCGCCGCAGGTAATACCCAATGTGGGTGAAACATTGACGGCCAGCAGTACCAATACCCCGGTCACGATAGCAATGAGGGTGATCACGGTGCTCCAGACCAAAAATCGCAAACGGCCAATGCGACCGTCAAACCCCAGAGGGTCCAGCGTGGCGAAAGGTGCTTCTGAGGGTGTATTGCCCGGGATTGGTTCTGGCATGAAGGCTTCCTTGTCGGTGTGTCTTTAAAAAAGCCCGCCGGGTGGGCGGGCTTCTAGGTGTCAGTGTCGCGGCCAGTGCTGGGCCAGCTGTGAGGTAAGGCTTAACGCTGTGCGGTATTCCTCATCCATGCGGGTAATTAATTGCTCGGTTGTCGGTAGATCGGTGATTTCTCCTACACCTTGACCCGCTGACCACACGGTTTTCCAGGCTTTGGCTTCGTCGGTGAGCGGCTTGAGTTTTACTTCGCCCTGGGTTTTAAGGGCTGCCAGATCAAAACCTGCATTCTCAAGGCTTTGACGCATAAAGCTGGCGGGTACGCCCGATACCGCCGCGGTGTGGATGATGTCGGCGGCATGGGAGGCCAGAAGCATCTCTTTATACGCGTCAGGGGCATGGCTTTCCTGGGTGCTGATAAAGCGTGTACCCAAGTAGGCGAGGTCTGCGCCCAACACCTGAGCGGCCAAAATTTCGTGGCCGTGGTTGATGCAACCGGCCAGCAGAATGGTTTTGTCGAAGAACTGACGAATCTCTGCCACCAGCGCGAGCGGGCTCCAGGTGCCAGCATGGCCACCGGCGCCTGCGGCTACTGCAATCAGGCCATCGACACCCGCTTCTGCGGCTTTTTCGGCATGGCGGCGGGTGGTCACATCGTGGAAAACCAGTCCGCCATAACTGTGGACGGCATCAACGACCTCTTTAACTGCGCCCAGGCTGGTGATGACGATGGGCACTTTATGCTCAATGCAAATCGCCAGATCCGCCTGCAGCCGTGGGTTGCTGTTGTGCACAATCAGGTTAACGGCGTAGGGCGCCGGGTTTTCCAATGTCGCCAGCCCGGCTTCGATCTCTTCAAGCCAGGCTTTGAAACCACTGCTGTCACGTTGATTGAGCGCCGGAAAGCTGCCCACGACACCATTGCGGCAACACGCCAGGACGAGTTGCGGGTTGGAAATCAGGAACATGGGCGCGGCAACTACCGGCAGGCGCAAGCGTTGATCCAGCAAAGCAGGCAGTGACATTGGATAACCTCAGAGTTGGGAGAGTTAAATTCAGAACGGTTTGACCACCACCAGGATGACGATGGCCAGCAGGAATAAAACAGGGACTTCGTTGAACCAGCGATAAAACACGTGGCTGCGCGTGTTCTCGCCACGGGCAAAGCGTTTTACCTGAGCGCCACACATGTGGTGATAACCGATCAGCAGGAACACGAGGGTCAGTTTGGCGTGCATCCACCCTTGGCTGAGAAAGCCCGGGGTCAGGTAGAGCAGCCAGCCGCCGAAGATCAGGGTGGCGATCATTGCGGGGCCCATGATGCCGCGATATAGCTTGCGTTCCATGAGGCTGAATCTTTCTTTGCTGACGGAATCTTCGCTTTGTGCGTGGTAAACAAAGAGGCGGGGCAGGTAAAACAGGCCTGCAAACCAACAGACGATGCTGATGATGTGGAAGGCTTTGATCCATAGATAAAGCATTTTTAGTTATTCCCAGGTTCACGGTAGACCAAATAGTAGTAGTAGAGCATCTGAGAGTCACCTTGACGGTTGTCGCAGGGGCGCGGTGTCCCTATTATCGAGGGCTTTCCAGTGGGTTCGTTGAGGGCAGGTTATGGTCAAGGTCGGTATTGTCGGCGGCACGGGTTACACCGGTGTCGAATTACTGCGTTTGCTGGCACAGCATCCGCAAGCTGAAGTGGTTGTCATCACTTCTCGATCCGAGGCGGGCCTGCCAGTTGCCGATCTGTACCCGAACCTGCGCGGTCACTATGACGGCCTGGCGTTCAGCGTGCCGGACACTCAGACATTGGCGGCCTGCGATGTGGTGTTTTTCGCCACGCCTCACGGCGTTGCTCATGCACTGGCTGGCGAATTGCTGGCGGCTGGCACCAAGGTGATCGACCTGTCGGCAGACTTCCGTTTGCAGGACGCGGATGAATGGGCCAAGTGGTACGGTCAGCCTCACGGCGCGCCAGAGTTGTTGAAGGAAGCTGTTTATGGCTTGCCTGAGGTTAACCGCGAGCAAATCAAACAGGCCCGCCTGATTGCGGTGCCGGGTTGCTATCCAACGTCCGCACAACTGGGCTTTTTGCCGTTGCTGGAAGCCGGGCTGGCGGATACCTCTGTGCTGATTGCTGACTGTAAATCGGGTGTCAGCGGTGCCGGGCGCGGTGCCAGTGTCGGCTCGTTGTATGCCGAGACGTCCGAAAGCATGAAAGCTTATGCGGTAAAAGGGCATCGCCATTTGCCAGAAATTCGTCAGGGCTTGCGTCGTGCTGCAGGTAAAGACGTGGGTTTGACCTTCGTCCCACATCTGACGCCGATGATTCGTGGTATTCATTCCACGCTTTACGCCACTGTGGTGGATCGTTCGGTCGACTTGCAGGCGTTGTACGAAAAGCGTTATGCCAACGAGCCTTTTGTTGACGTGATGCCTGCCGGCAGCCACCCGGAAACCCGCAGTGTGCGCGGGGCGAACGTGTGCCGTATCGCGGTGCATCGCCCACAGGACGGTGACTTGGTGGTGGTGTTGTCGGTTATCGATAACCTGGTTAAAGGGGCTTCTGGCCAAGCGGTGCAGAACATGAACATTCTGTTCGGTCTGGATGAGCGCCTGGGCTTGTCTCACGCAGGAATGTTGCCGTAAGAGCAGCTGTAAGCTTCACGTTGTGCGCGGCAAGCGTGTAGCTTGAAGCTTGCCGCTGCTCCCTTAATAGTTGACCGCTTTTCTAGGAGAAGCGGATAATGCGCTTCATCACGCATTATGGCGGCATAGCGCCGGGAGATAGTCAGCATGAGCGTCGAATCCTTCACCCCCACGGCTTTGCAATTCACCGAAGGTGCTGCGCACAAGGTGAAGAGCCTGGTCGATGAAGAGGGTAATGATCGTTTGAAGTTGCGCGTATTTGTAACGGGCGGCGGTTGTTCCGGTTTTCAGTATGGTTTTACTTTCGATGAAGACGTGGCCGACGATGACACCATCGTTGAGCGCGAAGGCGTAAGCCTGGTGGTCGATCCGATGAGCTTCCAGTACTTGGCAGGTGCTGAGGTGGATTATCAGGAAGGCCTGGAAGGTTCGCGCTTTGTCATCAAGAACCCGAATGCAACCACGACCTGTGGTTGCGGATCATCGTTCTCGATTTAATGTCGCGCTACCTGCTACACCCTTAACGCCGCGTCGAATCGCGGCGTTTTGCTGTCTGCGATCAGGCGGGGTATATAGCGCCCAGAACACGCAGGCCGCGCGCCCCGGTGACGCTTGGGCGGTTGGTGGGGATGTTTTCAAGGCAGCAGTGCGCAAGCCATGCAAAAGCCATCGCTTCAACCCAGTCCGGGTCAACGCCTTTGGCCTGGGTGCTGCTGACCTGTGTTTGCCCCAGTAACTGAGCGAGGCGGGTCATCAATGCACCGTTATGCGCTCCACCCCCGCAGACTAACAGTTCGCTGGTATTCGCTTGGGCTGCCTGCAGTGACTGCACGATAGTCTGTGCGGTGAGCTCTAGCAGGGTGGCCTGAACATCTTCTGCGGCAAAGACCGGAAGCGCATTCAGGTGATTCTGCAACCATGGGAGGTTAAACACCTCGCGGCCTGTGCTCTTTGGGCCCTTTGTTTGAAAGAAAGGGTCACTCAGTAAGGTGCTAAGCAGAAGAGGGGCGACCTTGCCGCTGGCTGCCCATTGGCCATTTCGGTCATAGAGTTCATTGCGTTGCGTTTGTATCCAGGCATCCAGCAGAACATTCCCCGGGCCGCAGTCGAACCCTGCTACTGGGTTTTCAGGAGTAATCAGACTTAGATTGCTGAAGCCTCCTACGTTCAATACTGCTCGGTAGCCTACATCATCGGTAAATAAGGCTTCATGGAAGGCTGGAACCAGCGGTGCGCCTTGACCGCCAGCGGCTACGTCGCGACGGCGGAAATCACTCACTACGCAAATATGGGTGAGCTCGGCCAGCAAGGAAGGGTTACCGATCTGGACGGTGAAACCTTGTGCCGGCTCGTGCCGGATCGTCTGGCCATGGCTGCCAATGGCTCGGATGGCGCTGGGCGACAGTTGCTGCTGCTTGAGCAGGCTATTGATGCCCTGAGCTGCGAGTTCGACCCAATGGTTTTCAGCGATGGCGCAACGGGCTATTTCGTCTGGTCCGCTACTGCACAAACCCAGTAGTTCATTGCGCAGTGCGTCTGGCATAGGCGTGTAGTGGGTGGCGAGCAGTTTGATGCTCGCTCCCAGCTCTATAAGTGCAATGTCCAGACCGTCCAGGCTGGTGCCGGACATTACGCCTATATAGAGGGCCATGGCTTAGCGCTTGCTCGAAGCCAGGAGAGTGGCTTTCTCTTGGTTCATGCGGGCCATCAATGGCTGGCTTTGTTGCAGGAAGCGTGTGCGCTCGGCTTTTGCGATAGGGTCTGCCATTGGCAGCTTTTGGCCAAGCGGATCTACGTGAACGCCATTGACCTGGAACTCGTAATGCAGGTGCGGTCCGGTGGACAGGCCCGTCGTACCGATGTAACCAATCACTTGGCCTTGCTTCACTGTGCCACCGGTTTTAATGCCTTTGGCGAAGCCTTGCATGTGCCCGTACAGGGTGCGGTAAGTATTGCCGTGCTGAATGATCACGGTGTTGCCGTAGCCACCTTGGCGGCCTGCAAGGAAGACTTTGCCATCGCCCGTTGCTTTGATCGGTGTGCCGCGCGGAGCCGCATAATCGACGCCCTTGTGGGCGCGGATTTTGTTCAGGATGGGGTGCTTGCGGCCTGACGAGAAACGCGAGCTGATACGGGCAAAATCAACCGGAGTACGGATGAATGCTTTGCGCATGCTGTTGCCGTCAGCGGTGTAGTAATTGCTGATGCCTTGCTTGTTGGTGTAGCGCACTGCGGTGTAGGTTTTGCCGCGGTTGGTAAAGCGGGCAGACAGGATGTTGCCGGTGCCGACGGTCTTGCCGTTAATCACTTTTTGTTCGTAGATGATTTCGAACTGGTCGCCTGGGTGGATGTCCTGGGCGAAGTCGATGTCGTAGCCGAACACCTTGGCCATTTGCATGGTCATGCTGTGCGGCAAGCCTGCACGCTGGCCGGAAGCAGACAATGAACTGGTGATGACGCCGTGTACGTAGGCGGATTTGAGAGTCGGTTGTGCGGTAACGCGACGAAACGCGTAGCCCTTGGCGCTTTTGGTGAGGGTTATGGTTTCAAGATCACTTATCTGGCTGTGCAGGTTGTTTAGCTGACCGTCAGGGCCCACTTCAAACTCAAGTTTCTGGCCGTGTTTGAGCTGACTGAATTGCTTGGCTTGTTTGTCGCTGGCCAAAATTTCATGAACGGAGGACGCGGGCAGGCCTACTTTTTCGAATAGAGTAGATAGCGTATCGCCTTTGGTGACGACCACTTCACGATGGTTTGGGGCTTTGGGTTCTTCGACTTTGGCGGTGGCTTCAGGGGTGCTGTCTGGCTGTTCTATTTGAGCAAAAGGCGCTGGGGTGGCGTCGTTGGTCGTCTGGACCAACTCTTCGCTGCCTTGGTCTTGCTTGAGTTGCTCGGCAGGAGTTTCCAGTTCGAGGCTCAGGGTTGTTCTTTTTGCTTCTACTTCGCTCGATGGGAAAACCAACAAAGCCAAGCTTAAAAGGGCGGCGATACCACTTGCGGCAAGCAGGTGGGTCTTCGGATAAAGCGGTGGCGCTTTAGGCGGTTGACTGGTCATAGATAATTTGACTTTGAATAAAGGATGAATTGGAAAAGATGACTGACACGGTAAAGATGAAATAACTGTATAAAATATAACCAAATCACCCTTGAAGCAAGTCGACGAACCTTTCCTGGGCGGATGGTCGCCATATGCCGGGCAGAACTTGTAATTAGTCTCTGATCTTGTATGGTTGGTTCCTTTTTGAATTTGAGCCTTACGGGTCTGATATGAAGTCGGTTGAAGAGCAGCTAGCGCTAATCAAGCGTGGTGCCGAAGAGGTGCTGGTCGAGTCTGAATTGGTCGAGAAACTCAAGCGCGGCCAGCCGTTGCGTATTAAGGCAGGTTTCGACCCGACGGCGCCGGATCTGCACTTGGGGCACACCGTGCTTATTAATAAGCTGCGTCAGTTCCAGGATCTGGGGCATCAGGTGATTTTCCTTATTGGGGACTTCACCGGGATGATTGGCGACCCAAGTGGCAAGAGTGCTACGCGTCCTCCGCTGACGCGCGAGCAAGTGCTCGATAATGCCGAGACTTATAAAACCCAAGTCTTCAAGATTCTTGATCCGGCCAAGACCGAGGTGGCGTTCAACTCCACCTGGATGGATCAAATGGGGCCTGCTGACTTTATTCGTCTGACGTCTCAGTACACCGTTGCTCGCATGCTAGAGCGCGATGACTTCGATAAGCGCTACACCACCAACCAGCCAATCGCTATTCATGAGTTCCTTTATCCGTTGGTGCAGGGTTATGACTCTGTTGCGCTGAAGGCCGATGTTGAGCTGGGTGGTACTGACCAGAAGTTCAACTTGCTTATGGGGCGTGAGTTGCAGCGCGGTTACGGCCAGGAAGCTCAGTGCATCGTGACCATGCCGCTGCTTGAGGGGTTGGACGGTGTTAAGAAGATGTCCAAGTCTTTGGGTAACTACGTCGGGATCCAGGAAGCGCCGGGCGTGATGTACAGCAAGCTGGTTTCTATCCCGGATGCGTTGATGTGGCGTTACTTCGAATTGCTGAGCTTCCGTTCGATGGACGAAATCAATGCTTTGCGTGCTGATGTTGAGGCGGGGGCTAATCCGCGTGACATCAAGATCAAGCTGGCTGAAGAGATCGTGGCGCGTTTCCATGGTGAAGAAGCGGCAGCTAGTGCTCATCGCGGTGCGGGTAACCGGATGAAGGATGGTGAGTTGCCGGATGACTTGCCTGAGATCGAGCTCGTATCGGCAGAAGACATGCCGATTGCGGCCGTCCTTAATAAAGCAGGCCTGGTGAAGAACTCTGCGGTTGCGCGGGATTTGCTGGGCTCGGGTGGTGTGCGTATAGATGGTGAGGTGGTTGATCGCTCCTATATATATGCAGTGGGTTCGACTCACGTTTGCCAGGCTGGCAAGAAGTCTTTTGCGCGAATTACGCTAAAAGCTGAATAAATCTGAAATTAGTGCTGGACGGCGCATTTTATTAGCCTATAATGCGCCCACTTCCGGCGCAGTCGAAACGTAAAACTCCTTGAATATCAACGAGTTGGATGGTTTTGACGGTGCCAGCTTCAATTCATCGAAGCAGGAAATGAGGTGTTGACAGCGGCGTGTAACGCTGTAGAATTCGCCTCCCGCTAACGAGAGATCGAAAGCGCAAGTGGTTGATGTTACAAAGGAAACTTTGAAAACATCTTAAAATAACCGCTTGACAGCAACAGAGGCTGCTGTAGAATGCGCGCCTCGGTTGAGCGAAAGCTTAACCAACCGCTCTTTAACAACTGAATCAAGCAATTCGTGTGGGTGCTTGTGGAGTCAGACTGATAGTCAAAAAGATTATCAGCATCACAAGTTACTCCGCGAGAAATCAAAGATGTAACCAACGATTGCTGAGCCAA
>NZ_JASCPQ010000139.1:0-10016 GCF_029959305.1 Pseudomonas sp. PS01297 | reverse complement strand
AGCTTGCCTCGCGATCATTTAAACGATCAAAAGATCGCGAGGCAAGCTCGCTCCTACCGAGGATGGGATGAACAATTAGAAAGAGGTCCTATGCCCGAACGTCCAGTTCTCACGCCCGAAATTTTACGGTGGTTGCCTTGGGTGGTGGCCATCGCGTTTTTCATGCAGTCGCTCGACGGCACGATCCTCAACACCGCACTGCCGGCCATGGCCAGCGACCTCAAGGAAAACCCGCTGCGCATGCAAGGGGTGATCGTTGCCTACATGCTCACGGTGGCTTTGCTGATCCCGGCCTCGGGCTGGATCGCGGATCGATTCGGCACCAAAAAAATCTTCTTCAGCGCCATTTTGCTGTTCAGCCTCGGTTCGCTGCTGTGCGCCTTGTCCGGCACGCTCAATGAATTGATCGCCGCCCGTGTGCTTCAAGGGCTGGGCGGTGCCTTGATGGTGCCGGTCGGGCGGCTGGTGGTGCTCAAGGCCTACCCGCGTTCGGAGCTGGTGCGGATCATGGGCTTTATTACCATCCCCGGCCTGCTCGGCCCGCTGATCGGCCCCACCCTGGGCGGCTGGATGGTGCAGTACCTGAGCTGGCACTGGATCTTTTTGATCAACCTGCCGGTGGGCATGCTGGGCTGCTGGGCGGTCTGGAAAATGATCCCCGACTTGCGCGGCGACGGGCGCTCACGCTTCGATGCCTGGGGCTTCCTGCTGTTTGGCGCGGCCATGGTGTTTATCACCATCGCCATGGAGGGCCTGGGCGAACTGCACATGCCGCACCTGCGGGTCATGTTGCTGCTGTTTGCCGGGCTGGCGTGCCTGGCGGCGTACTGGCTGCGGGCCGCCAACATCAGCAACCCGCTGTTTTCCCCGACGCTGTTTAAAACCAAGACCTTTGCCGTGGGCATTCTGGGCAACCTGTTTGCCCGCCTGGGCAGCGGCGCCTTGCCGTTTCTGGTGCCGTTGCTGCTGCAAGTGGCGCTGGGCTATTCGCCATCAGACGCTGGCATGAGCATGTTGCCGCTGGCAGCCGCCGCCATGCTGGCCAAATGGGGCGCACGGCCGTTGATCGAGCGTCTGGGTTATCGCACGATCCTGACCGGCAACACGCTGGCACTCGGCATCATGCTGGCCAGCATGGGCCTGGTCACGGCTCAAACCCCGTACCCGCTGCTGCTGACGATGCTGGCCATTCTGGGTGCCATCAACTCGCTGCAGTTCACCGCCATGAACACCGTAACCCTGATCGACCTTGACGATGCCAGCGCAAGCAGCGGCAACAGCTTGCTCTCGGTGGTGGCGCAGTTATCGCTGAGCCTTGGGGTTGCCTGTGCCGGTGCCTTGCTGGGCGGGTTCTCGGGTGACGGCGCTGGTGACGACGTACACACCGTGCTGGGGGCGTTCCAGTTAACGTTCCTGACCGTTGGCATCATGGCCATGCTGGCGGCGGCGATCTTCTTGCAACTGTCACCGCAGGACGGGCGCAAGCCCAAAGCCAACTCGGAGCATGAGCTGGATCATTAATAGGGCCTTTGTCTCGCGATCTTTTGATCGTCTAAAAGATCGCGAGGCAAGCTCGCTCCTACAGAGAAGGTGATGACTTCTCGTCCAGAATGTTCGGGCATTGGGCAACGGGCTGTTACACTGCGCGACATTTTGTTTTGCAGGCCAGTCCCGTGACCACCATTGCCACCGCTTTCAACACGCTCCCCCTGTCCGCCGCCATGCTGGCTAACCTCGACTCCCTCGGTTATGCCCAGATGACGCCGATTCAGGCGCAGAGCTTGCCGGTGATCCTCAAAGGCATGGACCTGATCGCTCAGGCCAAGACCGGCAGCGGCAAAACCGCCGCCTTCGGCATCGGCCTGCTGAACCCGATCAACCCGCGCTACTTCGGCTGCCAGGCGCTGGTGATTTGCCCTACCCGCGAACTGGCTGACCAGGTGGCCAAGGAAATTCGCCGTCTGGCCCGCGCCGAAGACAACATCAAAGTGCTGACCCTGTGTGGCGGCGTGTCGTTCGGCCCGCAAATCGGCTCGCTGGAGCACGGCGCGCACATCATTGTCGGCACGCCGGGGCGTATCCAGCAGCACTTGCGCAAAGGTTCGCTGGTGCTCGACGGCCTGAACACTCTGGTGCTCGACGAAGCCGATCGCATGCTCGACATGGGCTTCTACGACGCCATCGAAGACATCATTGTGCAGACCCCGGCACGTCGCCAGACCCTGCTGTTTTCGGCCACTTACCCGGTGGGCATCAAGCAGTTGGCCTCCAAGTTCATGCGCGACCCGCAGCAAGTCAAAGCTGAGGCGCTGCACACCGACAGCCAGATCGAGCAGCGTTTCTACGAAATCGCCCCCGATGAACGCATGAGCGCCGTGACCAAAGTGCTGGGGCACTTCCGTCCGCAGTCGTGCGTGGCGTTCTGCTTCACCAAGCAGCAGGTACAAGAAACCGTTGATCACCTGACCTCCAAAGGCATTTCGGCGGTTGGCCTGCACGGCGACCTGGAACAACGCGACCGCGATCAAGTGCTGGCGATGTTCGCCAACCGCTCGACCTCGGTGCTGGTTGCCACCGACGTGGCCGCCCGCGGTCTGGACATCGACGCGCTGGATATGGTGATCAACGTTGAGTTGGCCCGTGATTCGGAGATCCACATTCACCGCGTTGGCCGTACCGGCCGTGCAGGCGAAAAAGGCATCGCGATCAGCCTGGTGGCGCCGTCTGAAGCGCACCGCGCCCAGGCCATCGAGCAACTGCAAAAGGCCCCGCTGAACTGGGAGTCGCTGGACACCCTGACCTCCAAGGGCGGCGCCCCGTTGCTGCCCGCCATGAGCACCCTGGTGATTGGCGCAGGCCGCAAAGACAAAGTCCGCCCGGGCGACATTCTGGGTGCCCTGACCGGCGACGCAGGCATCCCCGGTGCCCAAGTGGGCAAAATCGCGATCTTTGACTTCCAGGCCTACGTGGCCGTGGATCGCACTGTTGCCAAGCAGGCTTGCCAGCGCTTGAGCGAAGGCAAAATCAAAGGCCGCTCGCTGCGCGTTCGGGTGTTGTAACCCCCCCCTGTAGGAGCGAGCTTGCCTCGCGATCTTTTGATTTTTTAAAAGCAAAGATCGCGAGACAAGCTCGCTCCTACACGATTATCTGAAGTTTTGAGGACACCGCTTTGCGTACCACCGACGTTGTGATTATTGGCGCTGGCGCCGCAGGTTTGATGTGCGCGCTGACCGCTGCCGGGCGTGGGCGCAAGGTGTTGCTGATCGACCACGCCAACAAGGCCGGCAAAAAGATCCTGATGTCGGGCGGTGGCCGCTGCAACTTCACCAATATGTACACCGAGCCGGGCAACTTCCTGTCGCAGAACCCGCACTTCTGTAAATCGGCGCTGGCCCGCTACACCCAATGGGATTTCATCGAGCTGGTGAGCAAGCACGGCGTGCCTTACCACGAGAAAAAACTCGGCCAGTTGTTTTGCGATAACAAGTCCAGCGACATCCTTGAAATGCTCCTCAGCGAGTGCCAGCAAGCCGGTGTCAGCCTGCACCTGGACACCTCGATTGAGCAGATCGAAAAAACCGACAGCGGTTACAGCCTCAAGACCACGCTGGATCAGTTGAACTGCCAGTCGCTGGTGATCGCCACCGGCGGCTTGTCGATCCCGACGCTGGGCGCCACCGGGTTTGGTTACCAAGTGGCCAAGCAGTTTGGCCACACCTTGCTGCCGACCCGCGCAGGGCTGGTGCCGTTCACCATTACCGATCAGCTCAAAGAGATTTGCAGCGAACTGTCGGGCACCTCTGTGGACTGCCTGGTGAGCTGCAACGATCAGAGTTTTCGCGAGAACATTCTGTTTACCCACCGCGGCCTGAGCGGCCCGGCGATTTTGCAGATTTCGTCGTTCTGGAACAGCGGTGACACGGTTGAGATCAACCTGTTGCCGGATCTGGACGCGCTGAGCTGGCTGCAAGCGCAACAGGCCGAACGCCCGAACAGCGAACTGAAAACCCTGCTCGGGGAAATCTTCACCAAGAAAATGGCCAACTTGCTGGCCGAACATTGGTTCGTGTCCAAACCCATGAAGCAATACACACCAAGTGAACTGGCCGACGTGGCCAACAAGCTGGCGTGCTGGACTGTCGTGCCCGCCGGGACCGAAGGCTATCGCACCGCCGAAGTCACGCTGGGCGGCGTGGACACTCGCGAAGTGTCGTCCAAGACCATGGAATCGCTGAAAAGCCCGGGGCTGTATTTTGTCGGCGAAGTGCTGGATGTGAGCGGCCACCTGGGCGGTTTCAACTTCCAGTGGGCGTGGGCATCCGGGTATGCCGCCGCGCAGTACGCCTGACACAGGCGTACCTTCAACGCGGGTTTGCATTCAGGCAAAAAATATTTTCTGTTCGATGTGAACAGTGCCATTGCACTAACGTCTTATCTGGCTCAATTTAGCGAATCTCGAGCCAGGCACCGCCACTCCATGTCATCGACCTCTTTCAGCCAATCACTGCGCCGCTTGTGGGCGCGGGACAAGTTCAGTTACAGCGTCCGGGTGTTCATCGCCCTGACCGGCAGCATGGTTTTTTGCTGGTATCAGGACGAGATGTCGCTGCTGATTCCTTTGTTCCTGGGGATTATTGCCAGCGCCCTGGCCGAAACCGATGACAGCTGGCAAGGCCGCTTGAATGCGTTGCTGGTCACGCTGGTGTGCTTCAGCGCCTCGGCGCTCAGTGTCGAATTACTCTTCCCCTACCCTTGGTTGCTGGTCATCGCGCTGGCCCTGGCCAGTTTTGCCCTGACCATGCTCGGGGCGCTGGGTGAACGCTACGGGGCGATTGCCTCGGCCACCTTGATTCTGGCCGTGTACACCATGATCGGCGTGGACCAGCGCGGTGGCGAAGTCACCGATTTCTGGCACGAACCGCTGTTGCTGGTGGCCGGTGCAGCCTGGTACGGACTGCTCTCGGTGCTGTGGCAGGCGCTGTTTTCCAACCAGCCGGTGCAGCAAAGCCTGGCGCGGCTGTTTTGGGAACTGGGCCTGTACCTCAAGCTCAAGTCGGCGCTGTTCGAACCGGTGCGCAACCTCGATGTAGAGGCCGGCCGCCTGGAACTGGCCCGGCAAAACGGCCGTGTGGTGGCCGCGCTCAACACCGCAAAAGAGATCATTTTGCACAGGGTCGGCAACTCGCGGCCGGGCTCGAAAATCAGCCGCTACCTCAAGCTGTACTTCCTCGCGCAAGACATTCACGAACGCGCCAGCTCGTCGCACTACCCGTACAACGCGCTAGCTGATTCGTTCTTCCACAGTGACGTGATGTTCCGTTGCCAACGCCTGCTGCGCCAGCAAGGCGTGGCCTGCCAGCGCCTGTCAGAGTCGATCAAGCTGCGCCAGCCGTTTGTCTATGACGACAGTTTTGCCGAGGCCTTGGGCGACTTGCACGCCTCACTCGAACACTTGCGCATCCAGAGCAATCCGGCCTGGCGCGGGCTGCTGCGCTCGCTGCGTGCGCTGGCGGCCAACCTCGGCACGCTGGACCGTTTGCTCAGCGATGCGAGCAACCCCGACGCCCTGGCCGATGCCACCGACAGCAGCCTGCTGGACCGCTCGCCGCGTAACCTCAAGGACGTGTGGTCGCGCCTGCGCCAGCACCTCACACCGACGTCGCTGATCTTTCGCCACGCCTTGCGCCTGCCTTTGGCACTGAGTATCGGCTTTGGCATGGTGCACTGGATTCACCCAAGCCAGGGTTACTGGATCATCCTCACCACGCTGTTCGTCTGCCAGCCAAGCTACGGCGCGACGCGGCGCAAGTTCAGCCAGCGAATCATCGGCACGGCCATTGGTCTGGCGGTGGGCTGGGCGCTGTTCGACCTGTTCCCCAACCCCATCATTCAGTCGCTGTTTGCGGTGGTGGCCGGGGTGGTGTTCTTTACCAACCGCACCACGCGTTACACCCTGAGCACCGCAGCCATCACCCTGATGATTCTGTTCTGCTTCAACCAGGTAGGCGACGGTTACGGGCTGTTCTTGCCACGGCTGTTCGACACCCTGGTGGGCAGCGTGATTGCGGCGGCAGCGGTGTTCCTGTTCTTGCCGGACTGGCAGGGCCGTCGGCTCAATCAGGCGCTGGCCAATACCTTGAGCTGCAACAGCCAGTACCTGCGCCAGATCCTCCAGCAATACGCCCAGGGCAAAAGCGACGACCTGGCGTATCGCTTGGCCCGGCGTAACGCCCACAACGCCGATGCGGCGCTGTCGACCACGCTGGCCAACATGCTGATGGAGCCGGGGCATTTCCGTAAGGACGCCGACATGGGCTTCCGCTTTTTGGTGCTCTCGCACACCTTGCTCAGTTACTTGTCGGGGCTGGGCGCGCACCGCGGCACTGAGCTGCCGGCAGAGCTGCGCGAGCAGTTGATCGAAGGCGCCGGGCGGCGCATTGCCGACAGCATCGACCTGATTGCCCAGGGCCTGAGCGCCAAGCTGCCGGTGCCGGTGCAGAGCGATGAGGAAGAAACCCTGGCCAATGAGCTGGAGCAGATGCCGGATGACATTGATGAGAACCTGCGGCTGGTGCAAACCCAGTTGGCGCTGATCTGCCGCCAACTCGGCCCGTTGCGCACCCTGGCGGCGCATTTGGTCAAAGCTCCGTAGGACTTATCGCAGCTTGGCGCCAGTCAGTATCACGCCTACTATCGGGCCATCGTTTCGATAACAAGGACAACACCGTGACCACTGACTGGCTCTGCAAACACCACGACGATCTGGGCAAAGAACAGCTCTACGCCATTCTGGAGCTGCGCTCGGAAGTCTTCGTCGTTGAACAGAAATGCGCGTATCAAGATGTCGACGGCCAAGACCTGTCGGGCGATACGTTGCACGTGATGGGCTGGCAAGACGACAAGCTGGTGGCTTACGCCCGCTTGCTCGACCCCGAATCCCAAGGCGGCGACGTGGTCATTGGCCGCGTAATCATTGCGCCCCAGGGCCGTGGGCAAAAGCTTGGGCACCGCCTACTGGAAGTGGCGCTGGAAAACATCGAAGAGTATTGGTCCGGGCAACCTATTTTCATGTCCGCGCAAGCGCACTTGCAGCCATTTTATGAGCAGCACGGGTTTCGGGCCGAAGGCGAGACGTACCTAGAAGATGACATCCCGCACATCGGCATGCGCCGGGCTTAAGGGTACCCGAGCACCTGCTTGATCTGCTCCAGGTGCTGACCAACCCAGGCCTTGTCGATTGGCCCCCAGCTGTGAATCAGGTAGCGCCCGGCATGGTTGCGGGCGCCGTCCTGTTGTTCAAACTCACACACGATGTCCAGATCGGCCAGGGCGGCAATGGTGTCCTGGGCCGTGCGGCGCGGCATGCCGGTGACGTCGGTCAGCGCTGGCACGCTGCTGGCGGTTTGGCTGTCGATCAACCAGGCCACGTACAAACGCCGGTAAAAACTGCTTTTGGTTTTACTGACTTCCATTCAGAACTCCCGTTATGTAGTACGCCACCTGTAGGAGCGAGCTTAAGTGCGGACATCGCGCCAGGTCAGGTACACCCGCAGGTCAAACTCCAGCTGGTGATAACCCGGCAGCATGTGTTCGCACAGTTTGTAGAACGCCTTGTTGTGGTCGGACTCTTTGAGGTGCGCCAGTTCGTGCACCACGATCATCTTCAAGAACTCTGGCGCAGCGTCCTTGAACAACGAGGCCACGCGCAGTTCTTTCTTGGCCTTGAGCTTGCCACCCTGCACCCGCGAGATGGTGGTGTGCAAGCCCAGCGCACGGTGGGTGAGGTCGAGGCGGTTATCAAACAGCACCTTGTCAAAGGACGGCGCGTTGCGCAGGTATTCCTGTTTGATCTCGTGCGCGTAGGCATACAAGGCCTTGTCGCTTTGCACCGCATGGCGCTGTGGATAACGCTCGTTCAGGTAGCTGCCCAATTGGTCGCGCTCGATCAATTGGCGCACTTGATCCTGCAACGATTGGGGGTAAGCCTGGAGGTATTTGAGCACGGTCATGGGGCGTCAACGCACAGCGTAAAAGTTCGCCAGTGTAGCGAATCCAGCTTTTATGGCTACCTTGTCAGACGTTTACGTTGCCAAGAGGCGGACACTTCCGAGAAAGCGTGGGGACCGCAAGCGCTGCTTGCCGCATGGAAAGGCCGGGGGCTATCTTCTTGAGTCGCCGATGATCCCCGTGGAAGAGACATGAAAAAGACGACGCCCGACGGTCCTAAAGCAAAACGCATCCAGCGTGATGATCATCTGCACGATGATGCAACCCAAGACCTGCTCAAACGCCTGCGCGAAGACCCTCCCGTAGACCTGGAGACCTTGCAGCCGACGCAAGCGCAAGGCATCAGCCCTGAGTCACCGTTTGCCGTGCTGGCAGATGTTCGCGCCCTGCAAGCTTTGCAGCACGTGTCGATCATGCTCAAGGGGGCAGAAGAGGTGTCGGATGAAATCACCGAAATGGCCAGCGGCATCGAGCGCGGGCTGGTGTGGTCGCTGGTGCACTCGGTCGAGATGGCCCGCTCACTGGTAGACGCCCTGCTCAAGGGCAACGGCATAGACCCCGAAAAAATACACCACACCTTGTAGGAGCGAGCTCGCCTCGCGATCTTTTGATCGTTTAAAAGATCGCGAGACAAGCTCGCTCCTACAGATGAATCCGTGTGCCAGGCACAAAAAAGCCCGCATCGCTGCGGGCTTTTTCAGGACGCTTAAGGCTTAGTTGACCTTGGCGTTCAGCTCACCTTTGAGGTAACGCTGGTACATGGCTTCCAGGGAGATCGGCTTGATCTTCGAGGCATTGCCAGCGGTGCCGAAGGCTTCGTAGCGTGCGATGCACACGTCGCGCATCGCGGTTACGGTAGCGCCGAAGAACTTGCGCGGGTCGAACTCGCTTGGGTTGGTTGCCATCAGGCGACGCATGGCGCCAGTCGAGGCCAGACGCAGGTCGGTGTCGATGTTGACCTTGCGCACGCCGTGCTTGATGCCTTCAACGATTTCTTCAACCGGCACGCCGTAGGTTTCTTTGATGTCGCCGCCGTACTGGTTGATGATCGCCAGCCACTCTTGTGGCACCGAAGACGAACCGTGCATCACCAGGTGAGTGTTCGGGATGCGCTTGTGGATTTCTTTGATGCGGTCAATCGCCAACACGTCGCCGGTAGGTGGCTTGGTGAACTTGTAAGCGCCGTGGGACGTACCGATGGCGATGGCCAGGGCGTCCACTTGGGTGCGTTTTACGAAGTCTGCGGCTTCTTCCGGGTCGGTCAGCATTTGGCTGTGATCCAGAACGCCTTCAGCGCCGATACCGTCTTCTTCGCCCGCCATGCCGGTTTCCAAAGAACCCAGGCAGCCCAGCTCGCCTTCAACCGACACACCGCAAGCGTGTGCCAGGGCAACGGTTTGCTGAGTGACGCGAACGTTGTAGTCGTAGTCGGTAGGGGTTTTGCCGTCTTCGCCCAGCGAGCCGTCCATCATGACCGAGCTGAAGCCCAGCTGGATGGAGCGCTGGCAGACGTCAGGGCTGGTGCCGTGGTCCTGGTGCATGCACACCGGGATGTGCGGGAATTCTTCGATGGCCGCCAGAATCAGGTGACGCAGGAACGGCGCACCTGCGTACTTGCGCGCACCGGCCGAAGCCTGAACGATCACCGGGGAGTCAGTCTTGTCAGCGGCTTCCATGATCGCGCGCATCTGCTCAAGGTTGTTGACGTTGAAGGCTGGAACGCCGTAGCCGAATTCGGCGGCGTGGTCCAACATCTGGCGCATGCTGATAAGTGCCATTGTGTGTGTCTCTCCCGGACAAGGGTCGTTAATCGTGCAAGCCTGCCGTAGCGGCGGCTGCGATTCAAGTTATTGCAGATCGGGGGTTGGCCCCGGTGCTGCGAATTCGATGCGGCTGAAACGTTACAGCTCCAGCCCTGGCTGGTCGGCCCCATGTAGGAGCGAGCTTGCCTCGCGATCTCTTAAAAATTCATAAGATCGCGAGGCAAGCTCGCTCCTACAGTATTAGCC
>NZ_JASCPQ010000138.1:0-10021 GCF_029959305.1 Pseudomonas sp. PS01297 | reverse complement strand
GGCTTGCTCGCGATAGCATAATAGCGCCCGTTCAGAGACACCATGTGGTCTGCATCGCGAGCAAGCCCGCTCCCACAGGTCACTAAGCATCAGATCGCGAGGATTGCCTGCGCCAGTTGGGCATCGCTGGCTTGCAGTTGAGGCGCTTGCTGGCGAATGGCGTCGAAGGCGCTTTCCAGTTTCACACCACGGATTGCCCCTTCGCTGGCCACAAAGCTGGCGGCGTCGTCACGGGCTTCGCGCACGATTTTGTTGTTGCGCAGCGAGCCGGTCGCGTCGGAGGTCAGGTCGGAGGTCGCTTTCAGGGCGCCCACGATGGCATCGGTTGTCACGAGAAAGCTGGAGGCGCTGGCGCTGGCAGCGAGTGTCAGCAAGGCGGCAGCGCTGAGCAGGCGAAGAGTGGGCATGGTGATACTCCAGAAGAGGGTCGTATAAAAATAGTCGGTTATAGGCGAATAGTAGGCGCAGGGCGGCGTGTCGCAAAGGATGTTTTGCCTTGCGGTGCAGACAGGATGCTCTGGATCAGGCTTTTTCGTGATTGTACTGGTCTATTCGTATTTTTATAAAACTGTACTTGTCATGCTTCTGGCGCTCAAAAATAGCCGCCCAAAACGACAAAACCCGTCGGCGGTTACCCGCGACGGGTTTTGTTTTTTCAATTCTGGGTGCTGGCGGTGGACCGATGGTCAGGGCCAGCGAGCGCTCGTTAGCGCCAGAACGGCTTGCTCAGCTCTTCGTAACGCTGTGCTTCGCTAATACCGGCATCAGCCAGAAGACGCGAGTCCAGGCGAGCCAATTGATGGCGGCTGGAGATACGGCGCTGCCACAACATCAGGTTGGCAAGTACGCGCAAAGGCATGGAAGCCTGGGTGTTTACAGCATTGCTTTCGGTGAACAGATCGGAACTGAGTGTACGTTCCATGATGGCATCCTTCCGCTTGTGGCGGCATTGGCTAGTGGTTTAACTGATGCCAATGATCCTCCTCTACGTCCAGACTCTGTAGATACAGTTCACCTGTATTGCGATGGGCCAGTTAACTGTTTATAGGCGCTGTACGGCCATAAACGAGCACAACTGTACCTGTCGGCACTAAGTTGGTGCGTTTCTAGTCATTTTTGTGGGAAGCGACCCTGATAAGGGTAAGAAATTACCAGTACAGCAGTACAGTTTTTGTCATGAAGGCATAAAAAAGCCGCCGCAGATAACAGTGTTTTCGACGGCGGCTGTCTAGCACGCGTGTTACGGCAGCATTTTCCCGGTTTCTTCCAGGTTGATGTGCCAGCTCAACGCCTCGCGCAGGATATGCGGGGTGTGGCCGCCAATGGCGCAGGCCTTGGTGAAGTAGTCATTCAGCGCTTCACGGAAGTCTGGGTGCACACAGTTGTCGATGATCACGCGGGCGCGCTCACGCGGCGCCAGGCCACGCAAGTCAGCCAGGCCTTGTTCGGTGACCAGGATGTCGACATCGTGCTCGGTGTGGTCAACGTGGCTGACCATTGGCACCACGCTGGAGATCGCACCGGCTTTGGCTATCGACTTGGTCACGAAGATGGCCAGGTGCGCGTTACGGGCGAAGTCGCCCGAGCCGCCGATGCCGTTCATCATCCGAGTGCCGCAGACGTGAGTGGAGTTGACGTTGCCGTAGATGTCGAACTCCAGCGCGGTGTTGATCCCGATGATGCCCAGGCGGCGAACGACTTCCGGGTGGTTGGAAATCTCTTGCGGGCGCAACACGAGTTTGTCTTTGTAGCGTTCAAGGTTGCCGAACACGTCGGAGTTGCGACGTTCAGACAAGGTGATCGAGCTGCCCGAGGCGAAGCGCATTTTGCCCGCGTCGATCAGGTCGAAGGTCGAGTCCTGTAGCACTTCGGAGTACATGGTCAGGTCTTCGAACGGCGAGTCGATCAGGCCGCACATCACCGCGTTGGCGATGTTGCCGATACCGGCTTGCAGCGGGCCGAGCTTGTTGGTCATGCGGCCTTCATCCACTTCTTTTTTGAGGAAGTTGATCAGGTGGAAGGCGATGCCGGCGGTTTCGCTGTCAGGCTCGCTCACTGTCGACGGTGAGTCAGGCTTGTTAGTGATCACAATCGCGACGATTTTTTCGGCCGGGATCGGGATGGCAGTGCTACCGATACGGTCATCGACTTTCACCAACGGGATTGGCGTACGGGTCGGACGGTAGGTCGGAATATAAATGTCGTGCAGACCTTCCAGGTTCGGGTTGTGCGCCAGGTTGATCTCGACGATCACTTGTTTGGCGAAAATCGCGAAGCTGGCGGAGTTGCCCACCGAGGTGGTCGGCACGATGTGGCCTTGCTCGGTAATCGCAACGGCTTCGATGACGGCGATGTCCGGCAGGGTGAGTTGCTTGTTACGCAGTTGCTCGACGGTTTCGGACAAGTGCTGGTCGATGAACATGACTTTGCCGGCGTTGATCGCCTTGCGCAGTGTGTTGTCCACCTGGAACGGCATGCGACGTGCGAGTACGCCGGCTTCGGTCAATTGCTTGTCGAGGTCGTTGCCCAGGCTGGCGCCGGTCATCAGGGTGATTTTCAGCGGCGAGTGCTTGGCGCGCTCGGCCAAGGCTTGTGGCACGGCTTTGGCTTCACCGGCACGGGTGAAACCGCTCATGCCGACGGTCATGCCGTCTTTAATAAGGGCGGCGGCTTCTTCGGCGCTCATAACCTTATCGTGCAGGGAGTTCAGGCGAATACGTTCACGGTACATGGATTGTTATCTCGGGCAACGGAAGCAAGATGCGCAGTCTATTCATTTTCAAAGCGCGGCGTCCCGCTACCATGGTCGAATGCCGCAGGCCGATTTAGAGCCTTTGGTCGGGATCAGTCAGAAATAAAAAACCCCGGCGAATTAAGTGCCGGGGTTCTCGGTGTTACCAGGCCGCGATGTTACTCGACGGCTTTGACCATATCTTCAATAACTTTCTTGGCGTCACCGAAGACCATCATGGTTTTATCCAGATAAAACAGTTCGTTATCCAGGCCCGCATAGCCGCTGGCCATGGAGCGTTTGTTCACGATGACGGTTTTGGCTTTATAGGCTTCGAGGATCGGCATGCCCGCGATGGGCGATTTCGGATCGTTCTTGGCCGCCGGGTTAACCACGTCGTTGGCGCCGAGCACCAGCACGACATCGGCCTGGCCGAATTCGGAGTTGATGTCTTCCATTTCGAACACCTGGTCGTAAGGCACTTCTGCCTCGGCCAGGAGTACGTTCATGTGGCCGGGCATACGACCCGCGACCGGGTGAATCGCATACTTGACGGTCACACCGCGGTGGGTCAGTTTTTCGGTCAGCTCTTTAAGTGCATGCTGCGCCCGTGCCACGGCCAGGCCGTAACCCGGAACGATGATCACGGTGTCGGCGTTGGTCAGCAAGAAGGTCGCGTCGTCAGCCGAGCCGGATTTAACCGGGCGTGCTTCTTGTGTGCCGGCAGGGCCGCCAGCGTCCGCTGCGCCACCAAAGCCACCGAGGATCACGTTGAAGAACGAGCGGTTCATCGCTTTGCACATGATGTACGACAGGATGGCGCCCGAAGAACCGACCAGCGAGCCGGCGATGATCAGCATCGAGTTGTTCAGCGAAAAGCCGATACCAGCCGCCGCCCAGCCCGAGTAGCTATTGAGCATGGATACCACGACGGGCATGTCGGCGCCGCCAATCGGGATGATGATCAGCACGCCCAGTACGAATGCCAGTGCCAGCATCAGCGCGAAGGCGTTGAGGTTGCCGGTGAGCATAAAGGTCACGCCCAAGGCCAGTGTCGCGAGGCCCAGCACCAGGTTGAGCTTGTGTTGGCCGCTGAACTGTACCGGTGCGCCCTGGAACAGGCGGAACTTGTATTTGCCCGACAGCTTGCCGAACGCGATGACCGAACCCGAGAAGGTGATAGCACCAATCGCGGCGCCCAGGAACAGTTCTAGGCGGTTACCGGCCGGGATGGCGTCGCCCAAGTGTTTGACGATGCCCAGCGATTGCGGCTCTACCACGGCGGCAATGGCGATAAACACCGCTGCCAGGCCGATCATGCTGTGCATGAAGGCGACGAGCTCTGGCATTTTGGTCATTTCGACGCGCTTGGCCATGATCGAGCCTGCGGTGCCGCCGATGAGCAGGCCCACAATCACATAGCCAATGCCGGTGGTCGCGATTTCAGCGCCCAGTTTGTACGCCAGCCCGATGGTGGTCAGCACGGCCAGGGCCATGCCGAGCATGCCGAACAGGTTGCCGCGACGCGAGGTGGTGGGGTGCGACAGGCCTTTAAGGGCCTGGATGAAACAGATCGATGCAACCAGGTAGAGAACAGTGACCAGGTTCATGCTCATGGCTTGCGCACCTCTTCTTTGGCTTTAGGTGCTTTCTTCTTGAACATTTCCAGCATGCGCCGGGTGACCAAAAATCCACCGAATACGTTAACGGCCGCCAAGGCGACGGCCAGGGTGCCCATGGTTTTACCCAGCGGAGTGACGGTGAGCGCGGCAGCGAGCATGGCGCCGACGATCACAATCGCGGAAATGGCGTTGGTCACGGCCATGAGCGGGGTGTGCAGTGCAGGGGTAACGTTCCAGACCACGTGGTAGCCGACATAAATAGCCAGCACGAAAATGATCAGGTTGTAGATACCGGGGGAGATGAGCTCTTCCATTGTTTTTATCCTCAGCCGTTTTTGCGCACAACTTGACCGTCGCGGCACATCAGGCACGCGGCGACGATGTCGTCTTCAAGGTTGATCTGGAACTGCCCTTCAGGGGTGAAGACCAGCTTGAGGAAGTCCAGCAGGTTGCGGGCGTACAGCGCTGATGCGTCCGCGGCCACTTCTCCGGCCAGATTGGTCGGGCCGACAATGATCACGCCGTTTTCGACGACTACTTGATCGGCCACGGTCAGCGGGCAGTTGCCGCCTTGGGCTGCAGCGAGGTCGATGACGACGGAGCCAGGCTTCATCTGCGCCACGGTTTCAGCGCTCAGCAGCACCGGTGCCTTGCGGCCGGGGATGAGTGCGGTGGTGATGACGATATCGGCTTGCTTGGCGCGCTCGTGCACGGCCTGGGCCTGGCGCTGCATCCAGCTGGCAGGCATCGGGCGCGCATAGCCACCCACGCCGACCGCGCATTCGCGCTCTTCGTCGGTCTCGTAAGGGACGTCGACGAACTTGGCGCCCAGCGATTCGATCTGCTCTTTTACCGCAGGCCGCACATCTGAGGCCTCAATGACCGCACCCAGTCGCTTGGCTGTCGCAATGGCCTGCAGGCCGGCAACGCCTGCGCCGAGAATCAGCACGCGGGCAGCTTTTACCGTACCGGCGGCGGTCATCAACATAGGCATGAAGCGCGGATAATGGTGGGCGGCCAGCAGTACGGCTTTGTAGCCGGCAATGTTGGCTTGGGATGACAGCACATCAAGACTTTGCGCACGCGAGGTGCGCGGGGCAGCTTCCAGCGAGAAGGCGGTGATCCCACGCTCGGTCAGTTTGGCAATGGTTTCATTGCTGAACGGGTTGAGCATGCCAATCAGCACGGCGGTGCTGTTGATCAAGGTCAGCTCGCTGTCGTTGGGGGCAACTACTTTAAGGATCAGCTCGGCGCCAAAGGCGTCTGTGGCGCTGCCAATAGTTGCGCCTGCGGCTTCATAGGCGCTGTCAGTCACGCTGGCATTAATACCTGCGCCGCTTTGAACAGTCACCTTATGGCCTTGGCCGATCAGCTTCTTGATGGTTTCCGGGGTTGCAGCAACCCGCGTTTCACCCGTTTGGGTTTCGAGAGGAACACCAATGTGCACGTCATATCTCCTGCGTGATCTTTTATAAGAAAGCCAGCGCACTACGGATGGTGCGACTGGGGCGGCCGATCAGCACGATCCCACCAAATATTGGGTGGGGCGCGGCATTCTGCTGGCGATTTTTGGGGCTTTCAAGAACTTATGAAGGGTGACGGATTTTTAACTACAAGTCATGCGGTGACCGAATGTCGCATCGGTCGGCTGTAGGCCTTTATTTATATGGCTTGTAGAGATTTAAGGCTGTTTTCGAGTTTTTTTCACATTTCTTTTGGTTATCGCTGCATAACTTTCAGAAATACCCTGCAGGCCGCGTGGTTACTGGCTTTCAGGTTTGTCCAGTTAGACTTAAGTCAAGCGTGCAAAATGGCGACATTTGCGTACATATGTAGTTGTTTTTTAAGTGTCACTACATTGTTTTTTTAGGATTCTAGTTTTCTCAAATCAAGCTGTAGGCCGCAGCCTGCTTGATCAGCCAGTCACGGAAGGCGTGTAGCGAAGCGGACTCAATTTTGCGTTCCGGGATCATTAGGTAGTAAGCCTTGTTGCTGGGCAGTGTGTGCGGGTTGGCAATAACCAGGCGTTTCTCGGCCAATTCGCGCTGAATCAGGAAGGGCGGGATCAGCGCGACGCCCATTTCGTGTATGGCGGCTTGGGCCAGCATCGAAAACAGTTCATAGCGCGGCCCGGTCATGTCGCGCGGCACGTTCATGTCTTGGGCGTTGAACCATTGGCGCCAGGCGTAGGGGCGGGTGGTTTGCTGGAGTAGGGGGAGTTCTGCCAGTGCCTTGGCGCTGAGGCTTTGCCGGTCGCCCAGCAGTGAAGGGCTGCACACGGGCAGCGGGTTCTCGCCCATCAGCCGGTGGGACGATGTGCCGGACCAGTCGGCATCGCCAAAGTAGATGGCGGCGTCGAAGTCGGTGTCGGCAAACAGGAAGGGGCGCGTACGGTTTGTCAGATTGACGGTGACGTCGGGGTGTTGTTGCTGGAAGTCCTTGAGGCGGGGCAATAGCCATTGCGTGCCGAAGGTGGGGACAACGGCCAGCTCAATGGTGTTGGCGCCTTGTTGCCCCATCACGGACAGCGTGTCGCGTTCGACGGCATCCAGTTGCGTCGCAACCCGGCGGCTGTAGGAAAGGCCTGCTTCTGTCAGTTTCACGCCCCGCTTGGAGCGTCTGAAGAGTTCTACACTGAGGAATTCTTCAAGGCTGGCGATCTGTCGGCAAATAGCGCCTTGGGTGAGGGACAGTTCGTGTGCGGCCTTGGTGAAGCTCTCATGACGTGCGGCCGCTTCAAAGCTGATCAGGGCGGTTGTGCTGGGGATCTTGCGGCGCATGTACGGCTTCCTCACTAAAGGTGATCAGAAATGGCCTTTCAGGCTGTCACGGAGTGAGAAATTATCACAACGGCGTGCTGAATCCTCGTTTGTACTCTTTATAGGGGGCGGCCTAGGATCGGCGCACGACATTTGATCTATTTCGCGAGGGTTCTTACATGGCGGGTAAAGCAAGCTTCAACTGGATTGATCCACTGTTGCTGGATCAGCAGCTCACTGAAGAAGAGCGCATGGTGCGTGACAGCGCTGAGCAGTTTGCTCAAGACAAGCTGGCGCCACGTGTTTTGGAAGCTTTCCGTCATGAACAGACTGACCCGGCGATCTTTCGCGAGATGGGTGAGACGGGCTTGCTAGGGGCGATGATCCCTGAGCAGTACGGCGGCAGTGGCTTGAACTATGTCAGCTACGGCTTGATTGCTCGTGAGGTTGAGCGCGTTGACTCGGGTTACCGCTCGATGATGAGTGTGCAGTCTTCCTTGGTCATGGTGCCGATCAATGAGTTCGGTACTGAGGCGCAAAAGCAAAAGTACCTGCCGAAGCTGGCGTCGGGTGAGTGGATTGGTTGTTTTGGTCTGACGGAGCCTAACCATGGTTCTGACCCTGGCGCGATGATCACTCGTGCGCGCTCGGTGGATGGCGGCTACAGCCTGACGGGCAGCAAGATGTGGATCACTAACAGTCCGATTGCCGATGTGTTTGTGGTGTGGGCGAAGGATGACGAGGGTGACATTCGTGGCTTCGTTCTGGAGAAGGGTTGGAAGGGCCTGAGCGCTCCGGCGATTCACGGCAAGGTTGGCTTGCGTGCGTCGATCACTGGCGAAATCGTGATGGATAACGTGTTTGTGCCACAAGAGAACATCTTCCCGGATGTTCGCGGTTTGAAAGGGCCGTTCACCTGCCTGAACTCCGCACGCTACGGCATCTCGTGGGGTGCATTGGGCGCTGCAGAGTTTTGCTGGCACACGGCGCGTCAATACACGCTGGATCGTCAGCAGTTCGGGCGGCCGTTGGCGGCGACCCAGTTGATCCAGAAAAAACTGGCGGATATGCAGACCGAGATTACGTTGGCCTTGCAGGGTTGCCTGCGCTTGGGGCGGATGAAAGATGAAGGCACCGCGGCGGTTGAGATTACTTCGATCATGAAGCGCAACTCGTGCGGCAAGTCGCTGGATATCGCGCGTATGGCGCGGGACATGCTGGGTGGCAATGGTATCTCCGACGAGTTCGGGGTAGCGCGTCACCTGGTTAACCTGGAAGTGGTGAATACCTATGAGGGGACGCATGACGTGCATGCCTTGATTCTTGGGCGTGCGCAGACGGGTCTTCAGGCGTTCTATTAACAGGAGCTTGGCTCATGGGTGCTTTATCGCATTTGCGGGTGCTGGATTTATCGCGAGTACTGGCTGGGCCGTGGGCTGGGCAGATTCTGGCGGACCTTGGCGCTGAGGTGATCAAGGTCGAGCGCCCGGGCAATGGCGACGACACGCGCGCGTGGGGGCCGCCCTTCCTTAAGGATGCTTATGGAGAGAGCACGGGGGAGGCGGCTTATTACTTGTCGGCTAATCGTAATAAGCAGTCGGTGACCATCGACTTCACCAAGCCTGAAGGGCAGCGCCTGGTGCGGGAGCTGGCGGCGAAGTCCGATATTTTGATCGAGAACTTCAAGGTGGGTGGCCTGGAGGCGTATGGGCTGGATTATGCGTCGCTCAAGGCGGTCAATCCGCAGCTGATCTATTGCTCCATTACCGGGTTTGGTCAGACGGGCCCGTATGCGAAGCGGGCTGGTTATGACTTCATGATTCAGGGGTTGGGCGGGCTGATGAGTCTGACCGGTCGGCCTGAGGGTGAGGAGGGTGCCGGGCCGGTCAAGGTTGGGGTTGCGCTCACGGATATTCTGACGGGGCTTTACGCGACAGTCGCTATTTTGGCGGCGCTTGCTCATCGTCAGCATGACGGGGGTGGGCAGCATATCGATATGGCGCTGCTGGATGTGCAAGTGGCGTGCTTGGCCAATCAGGCTATGAATTACCTGACGACAGGCGTGTCGCCCAAGCGCCTGGGGAATGCTCACCCTAATATTGTTCCTTATCAGGATTTCCCTACAGCCGATGGCGATTTTATCTTGACCGTGGGTAATGACAGTCAATTTCGCAAGTTTGCTGAGGTGGCGGGTCAGCCTGGCTGGGCGGATGATCCGCGCTTTGTCAGTAATAAGCAGCGGGTTGCCAACCGTGCTGTGCTGGTGCCGCTTATTCGCCAGGCGACTGTATTCAAGACGACGGCGCAATGGGTTGAGCAGCTAGAGGCGGTGGGCGTGCCTTGTGGGCCGATCAATGAGCTGGCGCAGGTGTTTGCGGATCCTCAGGTGCAAGCGCGGGGGCTGGCTTTTGAGCTTCCGCATGCGCTGGCGGGTTTGGTGCCGCAGGTGGGGAGCCCAATCAGGTTGTCCGAAACCCCGGTGGAGTATCGCAGGGCGCCGCCGTTGTTAGGTGAGCATACGCAGGAGGTGTTGGCGCGTGTGCTTGGGGTGACGGCGGTGGACTTGGAGCTTTTGCGGCAGTCTGGAGTGTTGTAGCTATATAGAGGGGGCGTTAGCCCCCTCTATATAGGTGTGTTTTTGGAGATATAGAAGTTAATTGATAGAGTCGCTCAATTAGCGCTTGACTCGCTGTTATAACGGCCTATAATTCGCACCACTTCCGGCGCAGTCGAAACGGAAAACTCCTTGAATATCAATGAGTTGGATGATTTTGACGATGCCAGCTTCAATTCATCGAAGCAGGAAATGAGGTGTTGACAGCAGCGTGTAACGCTGTAGAATTCGCCTCCCGCTAACGAGAGATCGAAAGCGCAAGTGGTTGATGTTACAAAGGAAACTTTGAAAACAT
>NZ_JASCPQ010000137.1:0-10319 GCF_029959305.1 Pseudomonas sp. PS01297 | reverse complement strand
AGCTTGCCTCGCGATCATTTAACGGTCAAAAGATCGCGAGGCAAGCTCGCTCCTACAGGGGTTTTGGGTCAGAAGCGCTGATCCAGAAACGCAAAGTACTGCGCGCGAATGTCGGCGGTTTCATTGGCCAGGTGGTGACGGGCCTGAGGAATCAGCAGCACCTGCGGGTGATTGAACTTGGCGTCCAGCACCTTGAGGTTGTGTTCCCAATCAACGGTTTTATCCGCCTGGCCCTGAATCACCAAGGGCTGGCGGGCGCTCGGCGGCAAGGCCTCGACGCGGGGGATCCAGCGCGCCATGGCGCCGACCCAAGCGGTGGGCAGACGCACGGGCTGTAGCGGATCAGCCTGCAAAAACGGCATGAAGTCCGGGTCATTGGTGTTCTCGCTGAAGCGCCGCTCAATGCCTTTAACAAAGGGCCTGAGCAGGTAATAGCTGAACTTGGACCACTGCCAGTCTTTGGGTCGCACCAGCGGGGCCAGCAAGATGGCCTGGCCCTGGGCCGGGCTTTGCTCGCCGTGATGCAGCAAATGGTCCAGCACCACGGCACCGCCGGTGCTCTGCCCGATCAAGTGCCAGGGTTGCGGCAGGTTCAGCGACTGGGCCTCGATAAACAGGCCTTGCAGCGCCTCCTGGTACTGATAAAAGTCGCCGATGCTGGCGCGCTCGCCGCTCGACAGACCGTGGCCCGGCAAATCGCAGGCAATGACCACAAAACCGTGGTTCAACCCCCACTCGATCACATGCCGATACAGCCCCATGTGATCGTAAAAACCGTGGATCACAAACAGCGTGGCTTTGGGTGTGGACTCAGGCCACCACACCTGGCTGACCAAATCGTAGCCTGCGGCACTGAAGCGCCCCAACTGGCGACGGACCGGTGCTGCGCGCTGCGCAAAGTCCAGCCCGTAAAAATGCTGGTATGCCAGATCCTCACTCGATAAAGGCTGACCTGCGACCAACGGTTGTAAATGGGGGCGCAAGGACTCGGGGGAAAACGCGACAGACATAGGGGTTCCAAACAGAAGGGCATGAAGGCAGAACAGTCTTTATAGCTGACGATATTCTGCTGTCAGTTTAAGCATGGCAAGCTACGCACCCTTTCAGGAACATTCAGCATGCCCGTACCGACCCTTAAAACCTGGCTAGCCTGGTTGCTGGTGCTGACCTGCGCCGTGGGTGTGTGGGCCGCTTACCATTGGTTTGAGGGGCGTTATATCCGTGCGTTCAACGACCAGACCGTTTTGTTTGCCGGGGACGTGCTGGCCCTGCCCGCAGACCTCTCGGGCCCGGGGCCGATTCGCGTGGTGCACTTCTGGGACCCGGCCTGCCCGTGTAATGTCGGCAACCAGCAACACCTGAGCGAACTGCTGGCGACTTACGTGCCGCAGGGCGTTGAATTTTATGCCGTCCAAAAGCCTGGCAGCCAGGGCCAGTTGCCTGCCAGCCTGGGCGCGATCAAACCTTTGGCCGCCCTGCCCGGCGCCGAACACCTGAGCGTCAGCCCGGCGGTTGCCATCTGGGACCGCAGCGGCCAACTGGCCTACTTCGGCCCCTACAGCGAAGGCGCCACCTGCAACGCCAGCAACAGCTTCATCGAACCTGTGCTGCAAGCCTTGACCCAAGGCCGCAGCGTCAACGCTACCCACACCCTGGCGGTGGGGTGCTACTGCCCGTGGTCGTCGAAGCAGTCACTGCCCTTGCAGCGTTGAAAGCAATGATTGGCCGGGAAGGGCTCGAACCTTCCACCTCACCCTTATCAAGAGTGCGCTCTACCCGCTGAGCTACCGGCCAGTTAACTTATCCACAGGCTGCTGGCCTGTGTGCCCACTCCAATACCGCTGCCCTGCCCACAGCATCAAGCTGGCAACGAAACAACAAAGGGCGAGGCTGGTAAATACCCCTTGAATGTCCAGCATTTCGCCCGTGCTGCGTCCAGCGAGAATGACACCGAAGCCTGCCGCCAAGGTGATGATGGTTTTGGTCAGGCCGCTGGCCACACCCGCTACGTGCTCACCCACAACAGCTTGCGTCGCGATTAAGGTCAGCGCATTGGCGACCCCTAGAAATCCTCCACACAAGGTGACCAGCAGCAGATAGAGCCATTCGCTTTGTGCAAACGCAGCGCCCAGCAGTAACGCCGCGCTGGCGCACAAGCAGGTAGCCATCGCTCTCACTGCTTCAGATGACGGGATGCGGCCAGCAATGGGCCCACCGCAGGCCAGAAGCACCGCCGAGCCAAGGAATGCGATACCTGCTTGCAAGGGGCTCAACCCCCACACGCTTTGCAACGACAACGGCACCACAAACAGATGCACCACCGTCGAGGTATTCACCACGGCCCCGGCTAACGTCAGCATCCAGTACGGTGCATTGCGAAACAGGCAGGTCGCGATCAGAGGGGTGGCGGCGTGTTTTTCGCGCCAGGCGAACAGACTGAAACTGAGCCCCATTGCGCTGACGATCAAGACCGTTTGCGGGCTTACCCATGCGCGAGTGCCCAGTTCATCCAGCAAGAAGCCGAAGGCGACCAGCCCTACACTGACCAACAGCAACCCCAGCCCATCCACGGCTGCGCGCTCGCCTGGCAGGTGTTGCCCGGCTATTGGCCAGCAACACCCGAGTGCGAACAGCACCACGGGCACATTGATCCAGAAAATAAACCGCCAACTGAGCCATTGGCTCATTGCAGCCCCTATAAAAGGGCCAATCACCGTGGCGATGGCCCCAAGCCCTAACGCCAAGCCCATTGCCCGACCCCGACGTGCACTGGGGTACACATGGCTCAACAGTGCGAGGCCCGAGGGCATGATGCAGGCGGCGCCGATGCCCTGAAGCACACGCGCAGCAATTAGCCCGTTCAGTGTCGGCGTAACGGCACACAGTAATGACGCCAAGCCGAACAGCGACAGCCCTGTGCGCAACATACGGCGATGGCCAATACCATCACTCAAGCGGCCGGCAGCCAGCATCAACGTACCGACGCAGAGTAAATAACCACTCACCACCCACTTAACGTGTGCAACCGACGCCGCAAAATCATGGGCGATGGGCAGCAGCGCCAAATTCAATGCAAACGCATCCAGCTGAATACAAAAAATCCCGGATGAAAAGGCCAGTAATGCCAGACGTTGGGACCGTTCAGAAGTAGATTTCATGGCCACCTGCGGTTTGGCGTTCAATAAAGGCCCACTGAATGGGGTTGGTACGTCTGGTCAAGAATAGAAGTGAGGAACTGCTCAAAGTCGGCCACTAACTCAAGGCCATGCTCTGGCTTATAGGTGTAAAGGCCTTCGCACATTTGTTTGTCGAGGCTGCTGTCGAGAAACAACGCGTATGAAAAACGGTCCTCTTTGGCATGTTCAGGTCGCTGCTGCACGACCCTGTGCGCGACTGCTGCGACGGGCCTGGCTGTGTGTCGGGTCAGGATTTCCATCGCGCATCCGAAGTTGACGATAAAACACCCGGGCCGGGGGTCAATCGGGCACCAGATACCCTCGCGCAAAACCTCAAGCCCAGGCTCCAGTGAGCGCAAAACCGTGACCCAGCCGGAGTCTTTGTGAACGTTCAAGCCACGCGCTTTCACGTGGGGGCGAAAATGATTGAACGTTAACGTATGGGTACCCGCCTGGGTCATGCAGTGCCCTGTGGCTTTGAGCCAAAGGGCGCGTGGAATATCCAGATGCTTCAGTACGGCCAGCATCACCTCGATGGCCAAGGCTTTAAGATGTTGCGCCAAACTGCACAGTGCTTGGGGAAACAGCTGTTGCCAATGTGTGCTGCGTAAAAAGAATTGTTCTGTCTGATCTGCATCTCTGCAGAAATACCCTTGAAGAGGGCCGAGTTCGGTTTCGGTTTGGGTTTTAAATCCGCGATAAGCGCAGCCGCGTTGCTCGTTTGGAGGCGGGGGCAAATAAAAGTGGCGGGCGAATCGATCTCCCGCCCCAAGGTCAATTGGAGCGGTGGGCTCAACGAAGAAAAAACCGTCGAGCAGCGCCTGTTGCATGCCATTGGCCTGATCAAATTGCAGACCATGGTTGGTCAGCGTGGCTTGTTGCCAGGGGCGATTACACGCGGGAATGGAAGGCATAGCCCATTCCTTGCGCTTTTTGCACTGAAAAGGCTCTGAACGACTGATGCCTGTCCAAGGCGCCCGATGGGTTGTATTGATAGAGGTCCATATCAAAGTCAGGGCCCATGTACACCGTGAATGACGACCGATCCGGCGCCTGCGCTGAGGGCCGGGTTTCTATTACGCGGTGCAAAACAGCCCGGCCAGGCAAGGGCAAATGGGCTGTCAGGATTTGATAGGCGTCGCCCAAGTTGACGATAAAACAGCGTGGCTCCAGTGCAACGGCTTGCCACACGCCTTTGTGGAGGATTTCGAATCCTGGCTGATCGGCTGCGATCAAGGTGATAAAACCGCTGTCAGTGTGCTCTACGATCCCCAGCGTGCCTCTGACACAGGCACGGTAGTGGTTGAGGGTCGTGTAACACAGGCTTGTCTCGTCCAGCGTGGCCCCGGTGATGGTTGCCCAGTGCTCCTTGCGCACCTTTGAGGCCTCAAACAAATGACGCAAGACCTGTACCGTCACGATTTTCATGGCCTCCAGTAACTGGGTTACAGGCAATGCAAAATACTCGTGCCACAGATGGCTCTCGATTTGCAGTTGTTCGACCTGATTGGGGCGATCTTCATAGCCTAACTTTGAGCGTGGGTGAGCATGCTCACGATGGCCGCGCATTCGATCCAGAGTGTCTAGCCGGGGTTGATAAAAATTACGGCACAACTCAAAGCCCGGGTTCAGGTCTACACCCTGCGGGATTTCCAGCAAAAATGCGCCAAGGCTCAGTGCCTGTTCAAGCGTGCTCTTGCTGAAGGCCAGGCCGTGGTGGGTCAAACGTGCTCGGGGCAACGCTATCGCACGGGGTTGATCGGCTGCGGATAAGCTCATGCTACCTCCACTGAAGCGTCCAACGTTGGATATCAGGGCCTGTGGATAACCTTGCCCGTTGTTACAGCGTGTGTGTCCTGTCGTAGGTACGTGCGACTTCCTGCTCGGCAAAGTCCGCCACGCTTTGCAGCACCACAGCCCGGCCACGACGGTATTGGTAGATAGTGCCGTCGAGCGCCGAGTCGAGAAAAAGCGCATATGAGGTTCTTTCGCGTCCTGGCTCACGGGGTTCGAGTTGCGCAACGCCGTGAATATTGGCCCTGACGGGTGTTTCAAGCCTTTCGGTCAGCACCTCGAAGGAACTGCCGAAATTGATGATGAAGTAGCCTGGTACCGGGTTGATCGCCCGTATCTGCCCGTTAATCCACGCATATAAGCCGGGCTCGGTAGAGCGAAGTACCGTCACCCACCCCGAGTCGCGGTGAAATTTGCAGCCGCGAGCCTTTTTTGACGATCGAAAATGGTTGAATGCCAGCATCTGATGCCCGCCGTTTTCGCTCAGACCTGACGAAATGCAAGGCCAGTCGCGGACCGGGAGCTTGAGGTGGGCCAAGGTGCTGCGCAGCACACTGATGCCGATGGCTGCCATTTGAGTACCCAGTATCGCCACCGATTGGGGTAACAAGTGCCAATTGGCGCGCTCGATGTAGAAGTTTTCCCATTGATCGTGGGGGCGGTCGAAATAGCCCTGATAGAGCCCGGGCACGTCCATGTCGAGAAAGCCGTTTTGGGGCAGGTAAAACTGCTGTGCCAATTGATCAGCGGCCGTGCACAGCAAGTCTTGGGGCATTTTCAGCAAAAAGAAACCTTGCTCAAGCCCACGGGCAAACCCATTGGGTGAATCGAAGACCAATTTCGTGCCCGCAAGTCGTGCCCGCTCCAGAGCACAGGGCGGGTACATGGCCTGTGCGTGGGCCTGATGCAACGGTGAAGGCAATGTCAGGCTGTCCCGGTAGGTAGCAGTGTGGCGATTAACCATCGTTCTGATCTCCACAGTGTTTGGGGCGCAGGGTCAATACGCCTGGCTGTGCGGGCTTGGGCATCGCGCAATGGCGGCGCAGACTGAGGTCGATACCTTCGCTGCTGACCTCAAAGCGGCCATAAAGCTCACGTAGCAACAATCCTTGAATGTTGACTGAGAACAGACGGCCTGGGCATTTGCGTGGGTTGCGCCGGGTGTTGAGCATGCTGAACGAGTTGATGTCATAGCGATTGCGCGCCAGCAGTGAGGTGCAGAGTGTGTGAGCTGTATCGTCCTTTTTTTGCAGTGCCAGAATATGGGTGACATCGAAAGCTTCAGGCTGGATAAAAATGTGAGGATCTCTATTCGCCTGCCAGCGGTCCAGCCACAACTGGGTGTCTTCGGGGACTAGCACGCGCTGACCTGCATGTTCGATTTCGCACGGCTTAAGCGTCCGTCGCCAAAGCGCTGTTGGGTTGGAGCCTCCTAGACGCAGCGCTTCCATAACCGCCAGATCAATAACGTTTGGTGCTTGAGTGCAACTGTCTGAGGCCGCTAACAGGACCTCACGTTTAACGTGGGCAGAGGTCTCGATGTACGCCAGCGACCACAACAGGCTAAGCGCCGTAGTGTCATAGGTTGCAATGATGATTGTGCCGATCTCCAGCGCCCGCTCCGTACTCAGGGTTTCAATGTTTTTTCGGGTAAAAGGCAGCGCCCAAAGGGCGAAATGGCCAAGGATCAGGTTGGTCAGGGGCGCTTGTTCAATGGCGTCGAAGTTGGTGAGCAGCAGGTCTCTGATGAACGGTTTCAAGGCTTCATGCTGCTTTAGCGCGAGCCTGTCGTCATGACTAATGACCTTGGAGGCCTGTTCGAAGAATCCGCTGACCACGTCCCTGAACCGATCGTCTTGCAGGTACTGGTCCAGGCTTTTTATCGTGCAGTCCAGGATGCCTGGTAGATAGCTATCAACTTGACTGACCCACAATAAGGTCAATTTCTCCATGCACATCGGAGTGCGCGGGCATTGGTACAAAAAGACGGCTGCCAAACGACGAATATCGTCTTTTATGCTGTCGATAAAACGCTGACTCCCGAGCACATGCTCCACTGCCCGACGTTTTTGCGAGCGCAATGGGTCACTGATGTGCAGTGAGCCCAAAAAGCCACCGAACAACTCATGATTGGCATCGGTTGAGGGCGCAAGGTCTTCATCATTGAATAGCGCGCGATTGTCCATCTGATAAAGCGCCAGTTGTTCGCCCATCCAGAAACTGCAAAGGCCGCCTGACTGTTCAGCGCAGTGACGAATTCCGCTGACCTTAAAGTACTCAGTGGCGGGCAAGCCTTGCACAGAGGTTGCAATGTGGAACTCGTCGCCATGCCCGCGCACGGGGCAAGGTCCTGGATGATGCGCAATGAGTCCGGCAAAAGGCGGGCATTGTTTATTCATTGGGCGTGCCCTGAGTCTGTTCAGAGAGGATGCCGAATGAGGCATGCCGGTCTTGCCAGGTGCGCTCGTTGAATCGACGAAGGAATGCTTCAGCACTCATCAGCCGTCGCAACTCGCCCAAAGGCTGCACTTCGTAGAGGTCAGCGCTGGCGGGAGGATTTAGGAACGTGGCAAACGAGAAGCGGTCTTCTTGTCCCGGCAGCGCCGCGCACTCGCGCACGCGATGCTTAATGGCTCGAGCCGAAAGCGGCAGTTGCGCACTGAGTAATTCAAGGCACGCGCCGAAGTTGACAATGAAATACCCAGGTTCCGGTTCAATAGGCTGCCACCCCCCGTCGATGAATGCCTCAAGGCCTGATTGGCGGGTGTACAGCAGTGTCACAAAACCGGTGTCCTGATGTTCTGCACAGCCCGGCAAATGGCGTTCGGGACGGTAATGGCTCGCGGCAAACCAATGGGTGCCCAGGCCTGTCACTGCGCCACCACTGGCGGTTGCCCATAGCGCCTGAGCCACTCCAAGTTCGCGCAAGGCTGACTGAAGAATCACCTGGCCAAGCGCGTCCATTGCGAGCACCATTTTCACCACGGCACCTGGCAGGCGTGTGGCCCAGCGCGTTTTATCGACTAACAGATGTTCAGTCTGAAAATGTTCGCGATCGAAATAAATATCGGTCTGAGGACGGAAGCCGCGATAGCGAGTGGAAGACGTGGCGGGTAAATAAAACTCGCGGCACAGTTTTATGCCCGGCTCAAGATTTAACGTTTCCGGGATTTTCAGTAAAAATAAACCTTGCTCTATGGCCGCGCGTAAACTGAATGGCGTTTTAAATAGTAAAGAGTCTTGATAAATAATGGCACGCTGCATATTAATCTTGTGTGTTTTCATTTTGCGCGCCTCCTGCATTGACAGTGCCTTGGTAAATCTCCTGGTCATTATTGTTAATTAATTCTCGAGCATTACAGATGCGTTCCAGGCCCCGTGTTGGGTAATAAGAAAAGATGCCGTGGTCATGGGGTATAAAGTTACTGGAACTGAAGTGCCCAAAACTAATGCGGTCTTGGGCTTGGTGCGTTACTCGATGCAAGATAGCAGCCACTGGCGAATCGCAATGAGCCGTTAACCACTCCATTGACAGCCCGAAGTTGATCACGAATGTATCAGGCGCACATTTAACTGACTCCCAACGATCAAGGCGGTTTACCTCAAGTCCAGGTTGAGTGGTGCGCAGAATTGTCAAAAAACCATCATCTTTGTGCGAGCTCAACCCCGCCTCTGGTAACTGCGCGCGGTAATGGTTGAAGGTCAGGTGATAAGCCCCAGCGCCTTGTGAGCAACAGCCAGTGGCTTGAGGCCAGAGGTGTTTCGGTATGCCGGCGTAGTCCAGTGCGGCGCCCAGGATCAGCCGGGATACTTCGGTCATTTTCTCGGCTATCCGGGTAATTTCAGTTGGGTAATAGCGACTCCAAAACCGGCGTTCCAGCAAAAACTGCTCAATCTGGTCGACGCGCTGATGGAACCCCAGCAGTTCATCGTCAAACTGGTTGGCCCTAATGTTTTTGAAATGCCCATACGGGCTGGCATCTCCCCGGTAAAACTCGCTAGCGAATTGATCGGCGGCCGTGATGTCCAGTTCTGCCGGGATAGTCAGTAAGAAAACGCCGTCGGCAAACGCTTGACGCCGATCCTGATCATTGGCAAACCCCAACCGGCCGCCTTCAATCCAGGTACAGACCAATTGAGCGGTTGTGCCCACGGGGCGCGTATCGACACGTTTGTGGTAAAGCTCGCTGTAGAGCTGGCCCGCTGAGGTTGGCCTGGTTGAGTGGCGCATATTCACCGTCCTTTGAGGCACAGAGAAACGATGGTCAGCGCCTTGAGTTCATCAGGAGCCTGGGGGTGTAGACCCTGAGCTATCTCCGATAAGGTGCTGAACGAGCCGGGGTAGATCATCACGCTGTGCCCCTGCTGCTGCAGGCAGGCAAAAATGGCGAATTCTTCAAGAAAGTACGCGGTCGAAAAACCGACCTTGCGTGCCCATTCGGCAGGGGTCGAGGCTTCCAGCCTTTTACGCAAGTAGTGCTCAGCGAAACATTTGACGGACTGACTGAACGCGGCGTCGGCTCGATAGAGGTGCGTGAGTTGAGCATGCAAGTGCTGATAACTTGCCAGGGCCTGAACCCCTTGGCAGGTGATAAAGCGAAATTGTGTGAGCGCGCGAAAATGCTCAAATACGGGCTGGCTTTCACCGACAAAACGCTTACCCAATTGCAGGGCTGTGGTCAGCGCTATAGAGGGATGCATGTCATGTACAGACTGGAGGGTCAGGCGGTGAATGCTGTCTCCCACCAGCACAGTGCACTGGGTAAAACGCCGCGAAATCCATTGCACAATGCTCGCCAGTTTTTCGGGCTGGAAATGACTGTTTTCGAGGCTGATGCCTAAAAAACAATGCTCGGATAACTCAAAATTATGTCGATGCTCCCCCGGTGATACTGATGCTATTTTTGCTTTGTATTTCAAATTAATAGAAGTGCTGCTCGGAACACTACAGACGCCGGAAATATTATTTAAATCGTGCGACATACTGACTCCTTGCTCAAGTATCGACGGTTAGTGTTCGAACTTGTTGGTGAGTTATAGCCGAATTGAATAAATAGACATGACGCAATAGCTGTTTCTAAAAATTGATATCTATAAATGTTATTTGAGTGATTTATTTATAATTGCAGGTGCGGTAATTCGCAACGTCTTACTATGTAGTACATTGCCAATTATTTTGTATGAATTAACCTACACATATGCAAAGGGTTGTTATCAAGCCGCATTTGCAGGCCTGCGCTGGGTTAACTGTAGGAGCGAGCTTGCTCGCGATCTTTTAAACGATCAAAAGATCGCGAGCAAGCTCGCTCCTACAGGAGGTTTGGGTTAGTTCAGTGCGTAATTCAGCAC
>NZ_JASCPQ010000136.1:0-10378 GCF_029959305.1 Pseudomonas sp. PS01297 | reverse complement strand
GGCTTGCTCGCGATGGTCTTCAGAGCGCCTCATTTAACAGGCCACTACGCATCATCGTTAACGACCATCGCGAGCAAGCCCGCTCCCACAGAGGTAGAAATGTGTTGTGGCTTAAGCCGCCCTTTTCTTGCGCTGTTGCCATGCCGCCGCCAACCCGCTGACACAGACAATCGCGATGCCGATCCGTGAGGTCAGGTCCGGCGTGTGGTTGAACAGCAGCCAGCCCAGCAACCCTGAAAATACAATCTGACAGTAACTAAAAGGCGCCAGCAATGCCGGGGCGGCGAGGCGGAACGACTGTGTCAGGAGCAAATGCGCGGTCATGCCCAGGGAGCCAAGCGCGAGCATTTCCAGGCCATGCACCAAGGTCGGCGTCTGCCAAAAGAACGGCACCAGCGCACTCAGCACCAGTGCGTTAAACAAGCCGGCAAAAAAGTTACTGGTGGTCGGTGTGTCGTACAGGCTGAGTTTGCGCGTGAGGATCTGGTAGCAACTGAAACACAGCGCTGCCGACATCGGCAGTAGCACCGCCGGGGTGAACAAGTCGCCCCCCGGATGGATGATCACCACCACGCCGATAAACCCGCAGCTCACTGCAATCCATTGCCCCCGGGTGACTTTTTCGCCCAGCAACGGCCCGGATAGGGCCGCCACCAATAACGGTGCCAAAAAGTTAACCGCGGTGTTTTCCGCCAACGGGATGTACAGCAGCCCGAAGGTGAAGAACAGCCCGGAGCCCAGCAAGCAGATCGCCCGGTACACCTGCAGCAACGGGCGCTTGCTGCGCAGCACCCGTAGCCCCGACTGCGGCAAGAAGTAACTGGCCATCAGCAAGGTGTGCACCATATAGCGCGCCCACACCACCATCACCACGGGGTACAAACCGCTCAAGTACTTGGAGAGCGCGTCATGACTGGAGAACAACGCCGTCGCAATCACGATCAGCAGAATGCCCTTGAGTGGCTGGTTAACGCCTGAAAGTGGCGTAGGCAATGTCATCGAACACCTCAATGTGGAGCAATGGACTCACAGCACTCAGCCACCCGCATCCGGGCGCTACGCACTACAGCTGTTGCAAAAGCACCCGGGTTTTATCAATCGCCCATTGCGCCCGTTGTTCGGCGCTGACGCCTTGTGCCTGGAGTTCCACGCAGGGGATTTCAAGGCTCAGCGGTATGTCTTTGGGCAGCAATCTCAGCAAGCCGAGCAAATCGCAGTCACCGTCACCGGGAAAACGCCGCTCATTGCGCGCTTGGCGCAAAATTTCCTGCATGTCATCGGGCGTTGGTCCCGCCACGTCGCACAACTGCATATAGCGCATGCGCGACGGCTCTACCCGGCTCAAGTCTTCAAGGCTTGAGCCAGAGCGGTTGAAATGGAAGGCATCGACCAATACGCAGCCATTGACGCGACCCGCCTGCTCAACCACCCGCACCGCCTGCTGCAGGTTCTTGGCATCGGTCCACGGCATGAACTCAAGATGAGGATAGATCCCGTAAGGGCGACTCAAGTCACACAATTGCGCAAAGTTATCGGTCATGCGTTGTTCATCGGGGTCATTGCCGGCCACCAGCAACTCGGTGGCGCCGAATTCAGCGCCCACAGACAGGATCTTGTCGAAATCTGACACGCAGGTCTGCGGCTTCAAACGAAGAATCTCGATATCGAGCACTTTGATGCCGGTGTCGTGCAGGCGCTTGAGCGTTTGCCTGCGTAAAGCCGGGTCATTGACCAGCGGGAAGTGATACTCCTCTGGCGTGGCAGGTTCGAGGCGCAGACCGACATGGCTGTAGCCGGTGCGGGCGGCAATGTCGATCATGTCGACCGGCGAGACTTCCAGCACGGTCAGGGCAGCAAGGGACAAAGGACGAGAATTCATAGTGGGCTCTTTCAGGCGTCGATAGGGGCTGGGGCGCAGGCCCGGCCAGTGGCAGCGGCTTCACGAATGGCTTCAATCAGCGCCAGGGTGCGGGCGGCATCCGCCGCACTCACCAACGGCGCAACCTCGCGTCGAATCACCCGAACAAAATGTTCCAGTTGCAAACGCAGGGCTTCATCGGGCTTGAAGGCTTCTTGCTCGACCAGCAACGGCTGGCGCCACCCCGCGCCGTCCTCGGCGTAATGCCAGCGTTTGAGCTGCGGGATGCTTAACGCCCCACCGGTGCCTGCCAGCAAATAGCAGGGTTGATCGCTCTGGCGCGGATACACCGGGTTTTCCCCCGAGTCCAGTTCCCAGCTCCAGGGCGCGGCCACGGCATCGGAGCCGGTCAACGTGCCGAGCGCACCGCTCTCAAATTGCAGCAAGATCGCCGCACAGTCCTCATTGCCATAGCCGCGCACGGCATTGCTGGTGATGGCCTGTACCTGACGGACTTCGCCGCACAAATGGCGCAGCAGATCCAGATCGTGGATCAGGTTGGTGAGCAACATTCCCGCCCCGGCCTCACGTCGCCACGGAATGTCGAAATAGCTTTCAGGCTTTTGCAGTTGCCACAACGCGGTCACCGTACTCAGACGCCCCAGCGCCCCGCTGTGCACCAGCTCATGCGCCCGCACAATCAGCGGGTTGTGGCGTCGATGGTGGCCCACCAACACCGGCACGCCGCTGTCCCGGGACGCCGCCACCAGCGTACGCACTTCTGCCAGATCCACGCCTACGGGTTTCTCCAGCAGCACCGGCACACCCGCTGCCAGGCAGGTCAGCGCCGTGCTCACGTGTAAGGTGTTGGGGTTTGCGATGATCACGCCATCGGGCTTTGCGGCCGCCAACATCTGCGCCGTGTCAGCAAACCATTCGACCCCGCATTGCGCCGCAAACCCGGCCGACTGCGGCGCAGGGTCTGCGACCGCGCAGAGCACAGCGCTGTCGAGGCCTTTTAGATGATGAAGGTGCTGGCGGCCCATGATGCCGGCGCCCACCAAAGCGATACGCAGTGAAGCGTTCAAAATGCTGATCCTCTTGTAAGAATTATGGAATCACAGAATTCCGATTAATTTAGAATCTGGTTCCACTTTCTTGCAAGATAAATTAACCACTCCGTTCAATTTAGCCGTCAGGCGTCGAACAGTTCGGATGCCTGACAGGCTACCGACAACTCCTCGGTGAACTGCAGCAGCAATGGCGCCAGCTCGTGCAAGCGGGCCTGAGGCAGGCGTGCACTGGGGCCCGCCACACTCAACACGCCGACCACATGTTTACCCAGCGGGCTGCGCACTACGGCGGCAATGGCGCTGGTGCCAATCGCCGAGCTTTCTTCGACCCAGGCATAGCCCTGCTCACGGGCGATACGCAGACGCTCGAGCAACTCCACATTGGAGTGCGGCGCATTCGGCCCCACGCCTTCAGGGGGCGTAATGCCCTGGCGTTCAACCTGTGCCAGGGCCATGGCATCGCTCATGCTGGCCAGCCAGGCATGCCCGGAGGCCGTGTAAAACAGTGGCGCATCGCGGCCCATGTCCGGGTCATAGCGCAGGCCAGAGCGGGCGCCCTGAGACTTGGCGATCCAGGTCAGGCGCTCGCCATCCACTACGCCCAAACGCACCAGTTCGCCGGTTTCTTGGGCGAGTCGATCAAGGATCGGCTGCACAATGTCGGCCCCGCTGCTGGCCAGGTATTGAAAGCCCATGGCGACCAGCTTGGTCGACAGATGGTAACGGCTGTTCTCGCTGTTTTGCCGCACATAGCCCAACCGCACCAACTCGGTAAGCAAGCGGTGGGTCGCACTTTTAGGGATGCCCAATTGCTCGGCCAGCGTCTGCATCGGCACGCCGCGAGGCTCCTGCGTGAGACTCTCAAGCACACTGAACACCCGTTCGATCTGACTGCCAGCCATACAAAGCCCTCGCAAATGAAAGGATTCTAAAAGGTAAACCCGCAAACGCAAAAGCTGGAACTGAACAAACACACTCGGGGTTGTTGTTTTTAGAGCAAATCTTTATATTTTGGAACTCAATTCCAAAAATAATTAAACCTGGAGCCCCACGATGACCGCAGCCCCTCAACCCGACGTTATCGACTGTGATGTGCTGATTGTCGGCTCCGGTGCGGCCGGTTTGTCCGCAGCCGTCACAGCCGCCTGGCACGGGCAAAAAGTCATCGTGGTCGAAAAGGATGCTGTCTTCGGCGGTGCCACGGCCTGGTCCGGCGGCTGGGCCTGGGTGCCGTGCAACCCGCTGGCTAAACGCGCCGGGATCATTGAAGACGTAGATTTGCCGCGCACCTACCTCAAGCATGAATTGGGCGAGCGTTACGACCCGGCCATGATTGACGCGTTTCTGGATGCCGGGCCGCGAATGGTGGCGTTCTTCGAGCGCCATACCCGCTTGCAGTTTGCCGATGGCAACGCCATTGCCGACATCCACGGCGACACCCCTGGCGCCGGGACTGGCGGGCGCTCGGTGATCGCCGCGCCCTATAACGGCCGCGAGGTCGGAAAGCTGCTCAAGCGGCTGCGCAAAACCATGCGCGAAACCAGTTTTATGGGCATGCCGATCATGGCCGGGCCAGACCTTGCGGCCTTTCTCAACCTGACACGCTCACTGCCGGCCGCCTGGCACGTGACCAAGCGCTTTGGCCGCCACCTGATTGACCTCGCCCTGCATGGCCGCGCCTTGCAATTGGTCAACGGCGTGGCGCTGGTGGCGCGACTGGCCAAGTCGGCTGAAGACTTGGGCGTATTGCTGTGGGAATCCGCACCGGTCACATCACTCACTCAGGACGAGGCAGGCGTTACTGGCGCAGTGGTCAAGACAGCACGCGGGGACATCCGCATTCGCGCCCGCAAAGCGGTGGTGCTGGCCGCCGGGGGCTTCGCCAATGATATTGAGCGGCGCAAGGCGCTGTTTCCGCGCACACCGACCGGCCACGAACACTTGGCCCTGCCGCCGCTGGGCGTCAATGGCGATGGTCTAACCCTCGGTGAAAGCGCTGGCGGTCAGATCAACAGCGACTTGCACTCCACGGTCGCCTGGGCTCCGGTGTCCCGCGTCACGCACAGCGACGGCAGCATCGGGCACTTTCCGCACATCATTGAACGCGCCAAGCCGGGGATCATTGGCGTATTGAGCAACGGCCAGCGCTTCGTCAACGAAGCCAATGGCTACTACGATTACGTCACCGCCATGGTGGAACAAGCGCCAGCCGGTGAACCGATCGCTTCGTGGCTGATCTGCACCCATGACTTCCAGCGCCGTTACGGGCTCGGCATCTCGCGGCCGTTTCCCATCCCCGTGGGGCCGTTTATCCAGTCCGGCTACCTGAAAAGTGCCTACACCCTGGAAGGCCTGGCCCGCGTGTGCGGCATTGACGCCAAGGGCTTGCAAAGCACCGTGGATGACTACAACCGCCACGCGCAAACAGGCCAGGACCCACAGTTTGGGCGCGGCTCAACCCCGTACAACCGCAAGCAAGGCGACCCGCTGCATCAGCCCAACCCTTGCGTGGCGCCGATCAGCAAAGGGCCGTTTTACGCGGTCAAGGTCGAACCCGGCTGCTTTGGCACCTTTGCCGGTCTCAAAACCAACGAACACGCCCAAGTGCTGAACGCTGACGGTCAGGCGATAAAAGGCTTGTATGCGGCAGGCACGGACATGGCCAGCATCATGGGCGGGTACTACCCGGCGGGGGGGATAAATCTTGGGCCAGCCCTGACGTTTGGCTACATCGCCGGGCGGCATATGGCGGGGGTGACGCAGTACGAGTGAGTCATTGAGGTGGGAGTCAGGCGGGTTAGCCTGCTCCCACATGCGGCCCTTAAAAATCGAAGAACACCGTTTCGTTCGGGCCTTGAATATAGATATCAAAACGGTACGCCGGTTTGCCGTTCACTTCGCAGCGATGGGCAATCAGGGTTTCACGGCGCTGCGGTTGCTCGATCAGGTTGAGCACCGGGCATTTGCCGTTGGCCTCCGGCTCGTCGCTGAAGTACAGGCGGGTCTGCAAATGGATGTTGATCCCGCGGGCAAACAGCGACACGTTGATGTGCGGCGCCATCGGCACGCCTGCGGCGTTTTTGACCACGCCCGGCTTGATCGTGTTGAGCGTCCATTCCCCGGCATCAAAGGTCGTGGCCGTACGGCCGAAGCTGTTGAAAGGCTTCTCGGCGTCGAAATGTTCGTCGTAAACGCCTTCGTGGTTGGCTTGCCAGAACTCCAGAAAAGAGTCGCGGACCAAATGGCCATTACCGTCATGGACGTTTCCGACCAGCACAATGTGCTCGCCCGGCGCATCAGCCTTGGCCATGTCGTTCCAGATTTCTTCCGGGCGGGACGGGTTACCGGCGGCGGCCAGCGCCAGGCCGATATGCACGTAAGGGCCAGCCGTTTGCGATGGCGTTTCGGGTAGCAGTTCGATAGGCATGACGAGGCTCCTCAGCAGTTTTCGAAGTGAGTCTTGCGCTGACCGCGCAGCACGATGTCAAAGCGATAGGCCAGGCAATCCATCGGATTGGCGGCGCCCATGTCCAGGCGCGCAATCAGGCTTTGCACCGCCTCAGGGTTGGCAATCGACTTGACGATCGGGCACATAGGGATCAGCGGATCGCCTTCGAAATACAACTGGGTAATCAAGCGCGTGGCAATCGACGGGCCACTGATCGACACGTGAATATGCGCCGGGCGCCAGTCATTGGGGCCGTTGCGCCACGGGTAAGGGCCGGGCTTGACGGTACGGAAGCTGTAATAGCCCTGGCTGTCCGTGAGCGTGCGGCCCACGCCACCAAAGTTCGGGTCCAGCGGGGCCAGATAGCGGTCGTTTTTGTGACGATAACGGCCACCGGCGTTGGCTTGCCAGATCTCTACCAGGGTGTGCGGGATCGGCTTGCCGTATTGGTCGCAGACACGACCCGAGAGCAAAATCCGTTCACCGACCGGCAAACCGCCATTGTTGAAGTTCAACAGCAGGTCGTTGTCGAACTTGCCGAATTTGAGATGAGAAAAATCAGGGCCACTGGTTTCGCTCACCGATTGCGGGATGCTCACCAGCGCCTGGCGCGGGGAACGGGCAATCGAGGTTTTGTAGTCAGGGGTCAGGGCTTTGGGGTGCCAGTTGCGGTCACGGATGATAAAGCGCCGGCTGTCTGCATCAGACATGTCGATCTCCTGTTGTTTTTATAAAGGCCAGGCGCCAGTTTTAAACAACAGAGGTTCAAGCACTATTGAAAAGGCCAACCCATAACATAACCAAATGGTTATGGATAAACACCTTCGGCATAGGCCTGCCCCAGCTCACGCAGCACCTCGACACAGCCTTGGGCCGCCACCGACATGGGCACATGGGCGTTACTGCAAATGCCGATCGAACCGCCCGGCTCACGCTGGCCGAGGTCAATTTCATGCAGTTCGCCGCTGGCCAGGTCCAGGCGCACGGCATCCAGCGGGGCTATCCACACCGCATCGTTACGCAGCACGTAGCGGCGGCTCAACGTGACTGACAGGGTTTCCAGACGCTGGCGCGACTGGCTGATGCCGCACTGCACAAACAGGCTGTCGGCAAAGGTGCGGATGGTGGTGTTGGCCAGTGGCAACACCAGCGGGTAGCGCTCCAGCTGGCTACGGTCCAGCGGGCTCTGCAGCAACGGATGGCCCGGCCGCACCACCAGGGTCATCGATTCGCTGTACAGGTGTTCAAAGTTCATGCCCTGAATTTCCGGGCTGTCGGTCATGCGCCCAATCACCAAATCAACATCACCGACACGCAACTGCGACAACAGATACGCACTCGGCCCGGTCACGACACTCACCACCAGCGCTGAATGGCGGGCGTGCAGGCGGCTGACCAACTCGGGTACCAGCAGGCTCTCAACGGTGGACAACACCCCCAGCCGCACCGTCCCCCCGGAGTATTCGCCCCCGCGCAAGGCGCTCACCCCTTCGCGCAAAGCCTGCACCGACGGCGTCGCATAACGCAGGAAAGCGCCCCCTGCCTCGGTCAGACGGACACCGCTTTTACTGCGCACAAACAGACTCACCGTCAGCAGCTCTTCAAGCTCCTTAAGGGTTTTGGACATGGCCGGCTGACTCACCGCCAACACATCCGCCGCCCGCGCCAAACTGCCTTGGCGTGCCATCTCCAGAAAGCACACCAGATGACGGTATTTGATGCGGGTATCGATGTTCACAGGGGTCGTACTCATAGCTAATCGGCGGACCTATTCAACCACTTACGTCCAAGGTCGCAAACTGCATTAAGAAATCTCAATTTATAAACCCTGTAATCGCTGTCGAGGCACGAGGCTGCGAGGGTTTCGAATCAACCCTGGACGGCGGTCCTGCGGCCCGCATCGCAGCCTCGTGTCTCGACAGCGACTACAAAAATTGCAGCGTTTTAGCGTCGTATGTAAATCTCTCAACAAACGTCTGACAGCCGGGCTGGCGCTGTGCCTACCGAGCAGCAACACTCAATAAACAGATTTATCAGAGGATTCCTCCATGCAATGGAAAAAAGGCCGCCGTAGCGACAACGTTGAAGACGTGCGCGATCAAAGTACCGGTGGCCGTGGAGGAATGCGCATCGGTGGCGGTAAAGGCTTGAGCCTGATGGCGGTGGTGGTGATTGTCGGGATTGGCCTGCTCACCGGTCAGGACCCTTTGCAGATCCTCGGCCAGCTCAGCGGCCAACTGACGGAGCAGTCGTCACCTCAGGTGACGCAGCAAGCAGGCCATGCGCCGCCTGCCAATGATCAGCAAGCAGACTTTGTACGGGCGATTCTGGGCGACACCGAAGACACTTGGCGCCAGGTGTTTCAACAGTCAGGTCGTACTTATAAAGACCCGACGCTGGTGCTCTTTCGCGGCCAGGTCAGTTCGGCCTGCGGCTTTGCCACGGCGGCCAGCGGGCCTTTTTATTGCCCGGCTGACCAGAAGGTTTATCTGGACATGAGTTTCTTCCAGGAGATGGCCCAACGCTTCAAGGCCGCCGGGGATTTTGCCCAGGCGTATGTGATCGCCCATGAAGTGGGGCATCACGTGCAAACGCTGTTGGGGGTTTCGTCAAAAATGCAGATGGCCCGCCAGCAAGGCAAGCGCATGGAGGGTGACGGCGGTTTATTGGTGCGTCAGGAACTGCAAGCTGACTGCCTGGCCGGGGTGTGGGCCAACCTTGCGCAAAAACGTCACGACTGGCTGGAACCGGGCGACATTGAGTCCGCTCTAAATGCTGCCACTGCCATTGGTGATGACCGTTTACAACAGCAGTCACAAGGGCGCGTAATGCCCGACTCGTTCACCCATGGCACTTCTGCGCAACGCGTGAGGTGGTTCAAGACCGGTTTTGCCAACGGTGATATTAATCAATGCGACACCTTTTCGGCAGCGAGGCTTTAAATGGCAAAACGGTTGATGGCAGTCGTCGGTCTGGTGCTCGCGTGCTCTTCGGCAATAGCCGCAGAACACGGGGTCAAAGTGTTAAGCCCCGATCAGATGAAGATCGGCACGAGCGAGCTGAATATCGGGCTCAGTCAAAACTGGAATCAACCGTTGCCCGCTGTGCAGCGGGCGCTGATTGTGATCCATGGTCGCTTGCGCAATGCGCAAACCTATCTGGAGAGTGGCGAAAAAGCCGCGACGCAAGCCGGGCAGTTATCCACAACCCTGGTGATAGCGCCGCAGTTCCTCAACGAAAGTGATGGCACCCGCCACACGTTGCCCAACGATGTACTGCGCTGGCACACCAACGACTGGATGGCCGGCGAGCCCGCGATCAGCCCAACACCCTTGAGTTCGTACGCGGCCATAGACCAGATCCTGCAACGCCTGGGCGACCGCAAGTTGTTCCCTAATTTGCGCGAAGTGGTCATCGCCGGGCATTCGGGCGGTGCACAAGTGGCGCAGCGCTATGCCCTGACCACTCAGGCGGACAAAGCCCTGGAGGCTGAAGGCATCAAGGTGCGTTACGTGATTGCCAACCCGTCGTCTTACGCCTATTTCGACAAGCAGCGCCCGGTACCTAGCTTTGATCCGGCCAATTGCCCCGGTTTCAATACCTGGAAATACGGGCTTAAAGAGTTGCCCGCCTATGTGGCCGGGCAAAAGCACCACACGCTTGAGCAGAACTATGTGAGCCGCGACATTACCTATTTGCTCGGAGCCAAAGACACCGACCCCAACCACCCGGCGCTGGATAAAAGCTGCGAAGCCGAAGCCCAGGGTGCGTATCGCTTGATACGCGGGCACAACTACTTTGACTACCTGACCCAGCGCCATCCGCAGGGGCTCAACCAACGCTTGGTTGAAGTGCCAGGCGTTGGCCACAACGGCGATGAGATGTTCACCTCGCCAGAAGGGCAGAAGGCACTGTTCGCGAGGTAAGTTCGCCCTGCTCTTTGTAGGAGCGAGCTTGCCTCGCGATCTTTTGATCGTTTAAAAGATCGCGAGGCAAGCT
>NZ_JASCPQ010000135.1:0-10750 GCF_029959305.1 Pseudomonas sp. PS01297 | reverse complement strand
AGCTTGCCTCGCGATCTTTTAAAAGATCAAAAGATCGCGAGGCAAGCTCGCTCCTACCGCGCGTTTAACGGCGGGCAATGTCCGAAAAGTAAAACTTGTCCAAGGTATGCCGCGACTCGGTGTACTCAAACTGCCTGCCGTCCTGCAGGAATGTCTGGTTGCTCACCACAATCACGTGGCTTTGCCCATCCAGATCCAGGTGTAGTTGATCATCCTTGCTGCGCGGCACCGCTTCGATGGTGCGCTGGGCAAAGCTGATCTGCAGGTTCAGGGTTTGCTCGATATACGCGTAGATCGAGTGCTGCGCTATTTCTGGCGTCAGCCCCGGAATCAGCTCGCTGACGAAGCAGTTGATGTCCAGAATCACCCGTTTGCCATCAATGCGCCGCACGCGTTTGACGCGAGTGATCAGGCTGCCTGGCTCGGCGTCGATCTTGTCTGTCAGCGCGCCCTCCAGCGGGAAGTGCTCAAACTCAACCACTTCAGTGCTGACGTCATTGCCCAGGCTCGGGTAGGTTTCCTGGAAGCTGACGATGCCGCCCAGCTGGAACTCAATGGGGCTGGAAGACAACACAAACGTTCCTTTGCCATGGATCTTCTGCGCAAAGCCGCGTTCCTGAAGCTGCTCAATCGCCTTGCGCACGGTGCCGCGGCTGGCGTCGTAGCGGGTCATCAATTCTGTTTCGGACGGCAAGCGCGCACCGCGCGCCAGGCGCTCAGTGGTGATATTTGCAAGCAGATCGGTGTAGATCTGGCTGTATTTAGTCATAACGATGGCTCTATGCCGAAGGTGTTCAAGGCCCGAACCTTAAGGGTAGGGGGGGAGCAGCGCAAGCTCCGCGGTAAAGGCTCTGTTTTAGGAACATTCAGGCGCATTCTTCAGAGGTGGCTGATAGTGCTGATTGCCAACTACTGCACAGTAAAGCAGAGGCCACGGCTTATTTTTCAAACTCGTCTGTACCAGTTGTTGCTTTAACTCGTACAGACGAGTATTTTTCGTTTCGGCGTGCTGCCAAAACGACGCTCCATAATAAAAATTTCACGCGGAAGACAACGCATGAGCCACGATTATTCGAAGATTGCCGGTGAGTTGCTGCAATGCCTGGGGGGTGTCGACAACCTGGAGCAAGCTGCGCACTGCGTCACCCGCCTGCGCCTCGCGCTGAAAGACCCCAGCCTGGTCGATAGCGCAACCCTCAATCAGATTGACCTGGTCAAAGGTTCCTTCTTTACCGGTGGCCTGTACCAAGTGGTCATCGGCCCCGGCGACGTCGAGAAGGTCTATGCCGCCCTGCGCGAGCAAACCGGCCTGGCTGCGTCGACCATTGCCGACGTCAAGCAAAAGGGCGCCGACAAGGCCAACGCCATGCAGCGTCTGGTGCGGGTGTTCTCAGATGTGTTCATGCCGATTCTGCCCGCGCTGATCATTGCTGGCCTGTTGATGGGGGTGAACAACCTGCTCGGCGCCAAAGGCATGTTCATTGCCGACAAAACCCTGCTCGATGCCTACCCGTCGCTGGACGGGGTGTGGAGCCTGATCAACCTGATGGCCAACACCTCGTTCGTGTTCCTGCCTGCGCTGGTGGGCTGGTCGGCGGCCAAGCGCTTTGGCGGCAGTGAGATCCTCGGCATCGTGCTCGGCCTGATGCTGGTACACCCCGACCTGCTCAACGCCTGGAACTACGGCAAGGCCGTGGCCGGGCTGGACGGTCAAAGCCTGCCGTACTTCAACATTCTGGGGGTGTTCCAGATCGAGAAGGTCGGCTACCAGGGGCAAATCCTGCCGATCCTGCTGGCTGCATACGTGATGAGCGTGATCGAGAAATGGCTGCGCGCACGGGTGCCCAATGCCATTCAATTGCTGGTCGTGCCCATCACCACCATCGTCATTACCGGCGTGCTGGCGCTGGCGATCATCGGCCCGGTGACGCGTCACCTGGGCATCCTGATCACCGAAGGCGTGGTCATGCTGTTTGACCTGGCGCCGGTGCTCGGCGGCATGATTTTCGGCCTGTTGTACGCACCGCTGGTGATCACCGGCATGCACCACATGTTCCTCGCGGTTGACCTGCAATTGATCTCGACCCAGGGCGGCACGTTTATCTGGCCGATGATCGTGATGTCCAACCTGGCGCAGGGCAGCGCGGCGCTTGGCGTGTTCTACATGAGCCGCAACGTGCGCGAACGCAGCATGGCGTCTACCTCGGCAGTGTCCGCGTATTTCGGCATCACTGAACCGGCGATGTTCGGGGTCAACCTGCGTTACAAATTTCCGTTCTACGCGGCCCTGATCGGCTCGGCGCTGGGCAGCATTTTCCTGTCGCTGAACAAGGTCCAGGCCTCGGCGATTGGCGTCGGCGGCTTGCCGGGCTTTATCTCGATCATTCCGCAGTACATCCCGATGTTCGTCATCGGCATGCTGGTCGCGATCATCGTGCCGTTTGTCCTGACGTGCGCGCTCAGCCTGAAAATCATCCGCCCCGGCTACCGCGTGGCCTGACCCTCGTTCTGTAGTCGCTGCCGAAGGCTGCGATGGGCGGCGATGGGCACCGATGGGCTGCGAAGCGGCCCCTTCAACAAAGATTATGCAAGGAGCCTCTCATGCAAGACTGGCAGCGTTCGGTGATCTATCAGATCTACCCAAAAAGTTTTCACAGCCATGCGGGCAACGCCACCGGTGACTTGTTGGGCGTGGTCGACAAGCTCGATTACCTGCAATGGCTGGGTGTGGACTACCTGTGGCTGACGCCGTTTCTACGCTCGCCGCAGCGCGACAACGGCTATGACATCAGCGACTACTACGCCATCGACCCGAGCTACGGCAGCATAGCCGATTGCGAGCTGTTGATCAGCGAGGCCAAGGCCCGCGGCATCAAGCTGATGCTCGATATCGTGGTCAACCACACCTCCATCGAACACGAGTGGTTCCAGCAAGCGCGCAGCAGCCTCGACAACCCGTATCGCGACTTCTACATCTGGCGTGACCAACCCAACAACTGGGAGTCCAAGTTCGGCGGTTCGGCCTGGGAATACGAGGCGCAAACCGGTCAGTACTACCTGCACCTGTTTGACCACACCCAGGCCGATTTGAACTGGGACAACCCCAAGGTGCGCGCCGAAGTCTACAAACTCATGGGCTTCTGGCGTGACAAGGGTGTGGGCGGTTTCCGCCTGGACGTGATCAACCTGATCTCCAAGCCTGCGCACTTCCCGGAAGACAACACTGATGGTCGGCGCTTCTACACCGACGGCCCCAACGTGCATGACTACCTGCAAGAGATGCACCGCGAAGTGTTCGCCGGGCACGACCTGGTCAGTGTTGGCGAAATGTCTTCTACCAGCCTTGAGCACTGCATCCGCTACTCGCGGCCAGAGAGCAAAGAGCTGTCGATGACCTTCAACTTTCATCACTTGAAAGTCGATTACCCGAACATGCAAAAGTGGGTGCGCGCCGACTTCGACTTCCTCGCGCTCAAAGGCATTTTGTCGGACTGGCAAGTGGGCATGCAGGCCGGTGGCGGCTGGAACGCGTTGTTCTGGTGTAACCACGACCAGCCCCGTGCGGTGTCGCGCTTTGGTGATGACGGTGAGTTCCGTGTGGTCTCGGCGAAGATGCTCGCCACTGCCCTGCATTGTTTGCAAGGCACGCCGTATGTGTATCAGGGTGAAGAAATCGGCATGACCAACCCGGGTTTCGAACGCATTGAGCAGTACCGCGACGTCGAAACCCTGAACATCTATCGCCTCAAGCGCGAAGCAGGGGTGTCCCACGAGGACTGCATGGCGGCGATCCTGCAAAAGTCGCGGGACAACAGCCGCACGCCGATGCAATGGAATCAGCAGGCCAACGCCGGTTTCAGCACGGCAGAACCGTGGATCGGGATCCCTGAAAACGCCGCGCAGATCAACGTCGAAGCGCAATTGCATGACCCGGATTCGGTGCTGCATCACTATCGCCGGCTGATTGCGTTGCGTCGTGAAGAGCCGCTGTTGTCACACGGCGAATACCGCCAGTTGCTGGCCGAGCACCCGCAGGTCTGGGCGTATCTGCGCCAGGGCGAGGGCGAAAGCGTGCTGGTGCTCAACAACTTCTACGGCACCGATTGCGTGGTGGATTTGCCAGACGGCGTGATCAGCCAAGACATGGCCCAGCGCCTGTTGATCAGCAACTACGACGACCAGCCGACGCGTACGCAGCGCATCACCTTGCGCCCCTACGAGTCGTTTGCCGTGCACCTGACAACGCAATAACCCTGTAGGAGCGAGCTTGTCTCGCGATCTTTTGATCTTTTAAAAGATCGCGAGGCAAGCTCGCTCCTACAGAGGCTTTATCGGTTTCATCACAATAAAAATAAAAAGGCCACTCATGAACACAACCCTCAATCGCAGTATTTTCACCGCTTGCGTGTGCCTGCTGGCGCCGCTTTCGGCTAACGCCCTGGAGTTCGCCGGATACTTGCGCAGCGGCATCGGCAACTCGCTGGAAGGCGGCAAACAGTCGTGTTTCAAGCTGCCTGGCGCCGAGGCCAAGTACCGGTTGGGCAATGAATGCGAGCAGTATGCTGAGTTGGAGTTGCGCCAGGACGTCTATAACTTTGATGACGGCTCGGTCCTCAGCGTTGACGGCATGGCTTCGCTGTACAACCAATACAACCGCCAGCTGACGTTCCAGGGCGATAACGGTTCGGCGCGCTTGCCGCAGTTGTACGCGCAGTGGTCCAACCTGCCGAGCCTCAATGGCGGCTCGGTGTGGGCCGGGCGGCGTTACTACAAACGTAACGACATTCATATTTCCGACTTCTACTACTGGAACCAGAGCGCCACCGGTGCGGGCATCGAGGACGTGTTGATCGGCGGCCTGAAATACAGCTACGCGCTGTCGCGCAAAGACAGCTTGTATCAGGAAGACTACGTCACGCGTCACGATTTCAACGTCGCCGGGTTCAACACCAACCCGGGCGGGCAACTGGAGTTCGGCCTCAGCTACCTGGAAAAACCACAGCGCACTGACGCGCACAGTGGCTGGGCAATCACCGCGCAGCACGTCCAGAGCGAGTTTTTGGGCGGCAAAAACAAACTGGCCCTGCAATACGGCGAAGGCTCCGGCACGGGGCTGGGTTATACCGGCGATACTCGGCTGGATAACAGCAGCAAGCGCTACCGGATCGTCGAGTTTTTTGACTGGCAAGTGACCCCGCGTTTTGGCGGGCAGGTCGAGGCGGTGTATCAAAAGGACTTCCGCCCGGACGGCGGCAATCAGGAGTGGCTCTCGCTGGGCGTGCGACCGACCTACGCGATCACCGAGCAGTTCAAGCTGGTGACCGAGTTTGGGCATGATCAGGTGCGGGCCGCCGACGGCACGCGCAAGCTGAGCAAGTTCACCTTTGCGCCGACCTGGTCGCCCAACGGTCCAAGCTTCTGGGCACGCCCGGAAATCCGCTTGTATTACACCTACGCGAGCTGGAACGCCGCCGCGCAACGTGCGGCCAATGAGTTTGATGCAGGTTCTGCATTGTCTGACAGCGGCGCCTTTGGCTCGGCGCGGCATGGTTCCAACGCCGGTGTACAGATCGAGTACTGGTGGAAATAAGCGACGCTGCGGGGCTCGCGCTCCATCGGCATTTAACCGAATCAACTGCAGGTGAAGTCATGGTTACAACCCAACAACTGGAACTGCTGGCGCCGTTATCGGGTGTCCTGATGCCGCTTGAGCAAGTGCCTGACCCGGTGTTCTCCAGCCGTTTGATGGGCGATGGCCTGTGCATCGACCCGACGTCGCAGGTGCTCTGCGCGCCGCTGGCCGGTGTGATCAGCAACCTGCAGCACACCGGGCATGCCGTGAGCATTACCGATGCCAGCGGGGTGCAAGTGCTGCTGCACATTGGCCTGGACACGGTAAACCTCGGCGGCCAAGGCTTCACCTGCCTGGTTGAGAAAGGCCAGCAGGTCGAGGCCGGGCAGGCGTTGATCGAGTTTGATGCCGATTACGTCGCGCAACATGCACGCAGCTTGCTCACCCTGATGCTGGTGGTCAGCGGTGAAAGCATTACCGACGTGTCGGGCAGCGAAGTGCTGGTCGAGGCTGGCCAGCCGCTGCTGCGTGTGGGCGCGGCGGCGCAAGCTTCGACGCAGCAGGCGCCGAGCCAGGGTGACACGCTGTTTTCGCTGGCCATTGCGCTGCCCAACCCGAACGGCCTGCATGCCCGCCCGGCGGCGGTGTTTGCCCAGGCGGCCAAGGGCTTTGCGGCTACCATCGAGCTGCACAAACACGAGCAGCGCATCAACGCTAAATCGTTGGTTGCGATCATGACCTTGCAAACCAGCCACGGCGATGTGGTGCAGGTCAGCGCCACCGGCGAGGATGCCGAGCAGGCGATTCGCGTGCTCTCAGATCTGCTGTTAGCCGGTTGCGGTGAGGCGGTGACGCCCGTGGCCCAGGTTGCCACTGAAACTACTTACGCACCGGCACCTGAGGCGGTGCGGGTGGATGACGCCTTATTGCGCGGTGTTTGCGCGTCTTCCGGGGCGGTGTTTGGGCAGGTGGTGCAAATCGCCGCGCAGACCCTCTACTACCCGGAGGCGGGGGCGGGTGAAGCCTTTGAACGGGCGCAATTGCAACGCGCCCTGCTCGAAGCGGACACCGCACTGGACACCTTGGGCCGTGAGTTCAGCCAAGGCCCGCAAGGGCAGATCTTCAGTGCCCACCGTGAACTGCTGCAAGACCCAAGCTTGCTGGAGCAGGCCTACCCACTGTTGGCGTCGGGCAAAAGCGCGGCGTTTTCCTGGGCTGCTGCGGTTGAGGCAAACGAAAAGGTTTTCCGCAGTCTGGGCAATGCGTTTCTGGCGGAGCGGGCGCAAGACCTGGCAGATGTCGGGCTGCGCGTGCTCAAGTTGATTCTGCGGGTCGAGGACGCGGTTCAGGCTCTGCCTGACAACGCCATTTTGATCGCAGAGCAACTCAGCCCTTCACAAACCGCCGGGCTCGATAAAACCAAGGTGGTGGGGTTTGCCACCGTGGGTGGCGGCGCCACCAGCCATGTGGCGATTCTGGCGCGGGCCTTGGGCTTGCCGGCCATGTGCGGCTTGCCTGCGCAGGTCCTGAGCTTGGCCAACGGCACGCCGGTGTTGCTCGATGCCGAGCAGGGCGAGTTGCATGTGCGCCCCAGCGAAGCAGCGGTGGCAGCGCTGACGGCCAAGCGCGAGCAGCAACGTCAGCGCCAGGCGCGGGATCTGGCGCACGCGGCGTTGCGGGCGGACACTCGCGATGGTCGGCATATCGAAGTGTCTGCCAACATCGCCTCGCTGGCCGAGGCCGAGCAGGGCATGAGCCTTGGCGGTGAAGGCGTGGGCTTGCTGCGTTCTGAGTTCTTGTACCTGGAGCGCAGCAGCGCGCCGAGCCACGACGAACAGGTCGCGACCTACAGCGCCATTGCCCGTTCCGTTGGCCCTGACTACAACCTGGTGGTGCGCACGCTGGATGTCGGCGGTGACAAACCCTTGGCCTACGTGCCGATGGAACCTGAGGCCAACCCGTTTTTGGGCATGCGCGGGGTTCGCCTGTGTCTGGAGCGTCCTGAACTGCTGCGTGAGCAATTCAGCGCGATCCTGGCCAGTGCCGACCTGACCCGCCTGCACATCATGTTGCCGATGGTCACTCAGGTGTCTGAGTTGCGCCTCGCCCGCCAGTTGCTCGAAGAGCAAGCGCAACGCCTGGGCATTACGCGGTTGCCCAAACTGGGGATCATGATTGAAGTTCCATCCGCCGCGCTGATGGCTGACGTGTTCGCCCCTGAAGTCGACTTCTTCTCGATTGGCACCAATGACCTGACCCAATACACCTTGGCGATGGACCGCGATCACCCACGTCTGGCCAGCCAGGCCGACAGTTTTCACCCGGCGGTACTGCGCCTGATCGCCACGACCGTCAAGGCCGCGCATGCCCACGGCAAGTGGGTGGGCGTGTGCGGCGCGCTAGCGTCTGAATCGTTGGCGGTGCCGCTGCTGGTCGGCTTGGGCGTGGACGAGTTATCGGTGAGCGTCCCGTTGATCCCGACCATTAAAGCGCGGGTTCGTGAGCTGACGCTCAAGGACTGCCAAGTGTTGGCGCAGCAAGTGCTGGGGCTGGAAAGTGCAGAGCAGGTGCGTGCTGCCTTGCAGCCGTCGCAAACGGCTAACGTTGCTCATTCATTGGTGCTGGAGAACTGAACATGTTTGCAAAATTGCAGCAGGCTTTTTGGAAAGCATTGACCCCGGACTTGGTGGCGGATGAGCCCGCCCCCTATACGTCGACATTGCAGAGCGCGGTGGTTGCGGCCCTTGGCGGCGCCGGCAACCTCAAGTCCGAGCAGCGCGTGGCGTTGACCCGCATCCGCGTAGAGCTGAATGACACGTCACGCGTTGACCCTCACGCTCTGCGACTGGCGGGTGTGCCGGGGGTGATGACCCTGGCGGGCGGTGTGGTGCATTTGGTGGGCGTTAACGACTGAAAACTGCCCTCTCCCTAACCCTCTCCCGGCGGGAGAGGGGACTGACCGAGTTGTTCCACAAGATGCATCGACCTGAGAAATCGAATCGATTATGGATTCAATGGAGTCATTTCACGGTGCTGCACCTCTGCAATATCCCCCAGTCGGTTCCCTCTCCCTTGGGAGAGGGTTAGGGAGAGGGGCTTTTGCAGTCCGTCGTCACCCCACCCTTACTGTTTCGCAGTTGCAGGTGTATCGTATTCGCCTTTTGCGGGCGCTGAGCCCGCGCCGGATACGAGAGGTAGTTAAGTCCATGTCCTTTACCCGTCGACAAATACTCGGTGGTTTAGCCGGCCTGGTCGTGGTGGGTGTTGGCGCAGGGGGCGCTTCGCGTTACTGGTTGGGCAAGATGGCCGATGAGCAGGCCGGTCACGATTACGAGCTGATTGCCGCGCCGCTGGACGTCGAGCTGGTGCCCGGTCATCAGACCGAGGCCTGGGCCTTTGGCCCTTCGGCGCCGGGCACTGAGTTGCGGGTGCGCCAAGGCGAATGGCTGCGGGTACGGTTTATCAACCATCTGCCGGTTGCGACCACGATCCATTGGCACGGCATCCGCCTGCCACTGGAAATGGACGGCGTGCCGTACGTTTCGCAATTGCCGGTACTGCCAGGCGAATACTTCGATTACAAATTCCGCGTGCCCGATGCGGGCAGCTACTGGTATCACCCTCACGTCAATAGCAGCGAAGAACTGGGCCGTGGTCTGGTCGGCCCGCTGATTGTTGAAGAGCGCGAGCCTACGGGCTTCAAGCACGAGCGCACGCTGAGCATTAAAAACTGGCACGTCGATGAAGAAGGCAACTTTCTGCCCTTCAGCATCACCCGTGAGGCGGCGCGTGGTGGTACGGCGGGACGTTTGTCGACGATTAATGGCAGCCATGTGCCGACCATTGAATTGCCCGCCGGGCAAATCACCCGGGTGCGAATTCTTAACCTCGACAACACCCTGACCTATCGCCTGAATATTCCCGGTGTCGAGGCGCAGATCTATGCGCTGGATGGCAACCCCATCGCGCCGCGCCCGCTGGGCAAAGAATATTGGCTGGGCCCCGGCATGCGTATTTGCCTGGCTATCAAGGCCCCGGCGGCGGGCGAAGAGCTGTCGTTGCGCGATGGTCCGGTGCGTTTGGGCACACTGTTGTCGGTGGCCAATAACGATGCCCCTGCACAATGGCCGCCCGCCTTGCCGGCCAATCCGATTGCCGAGCCTGATGTCGACAAGGCCGAGAAGATCAATTTCAACTTTGAATGGGTCGGTTCTGTGTCCGAGAACCTGGGCACGGATCAGCCGCCGAGCCTGTGGCAGATCAACGGCGTGGCCTGGGACATCAAAGACAAAACCTGTGCTGACCGGCCGATTGCCAAGCTCAAGCTGGGCCAGAGCTACGTGTTTGAATTCAAGAACATGACCCAGTACCAGCATCCGATCCACCTGCACGGCATGAGCTTCAAGGTGCTGGCGTCCAATCGCAAAAAAATCACGCCGTATTTCACCGACACGTACTTGTTGGGCAAAAACGAGCGTGCCCGCGTGGCCCTGGTGGCCGATAATCCCGGCGTGTGGATGTTCCACTGCCATGTGATAGACCACATGGAAACCGGCCTTATGGCCGCTATTGAGGTTTCCTGATGCGACAAGGGCGTCAACCCCAGATTATCGACCGCAGCCGCGATCAAGACTTTATGCGTGAAGCGCTGGCGCTGGCGGCGCAAGGCGCGGCCTTGGGTGAAGTGCCGGTGGGCGCGGTGCTGGTGCAAAACGGTGAAATCATCGGCCGGGGTTTCAACTGCCCCATCAGCGGCAGTGACCCCAGCGCCCATGCCGAGATGGTCGCCATCCGCGCCGCAGCCACGGCGGCCAGCAACTACCGGCTGCCCGGCAGCACGCTGTACGTGACGCTCGAGCCGTGCAGCATGTGCGCAGGCTTGATCGTGCATTCACGGGTATCGCGGGTGGTGTTTGGTGCGCTGGAGCCCAAGGCCGGGATTGTGCAAAGCCAGGGGCAATTTTTTACCCAAGGCTTTTTGAACCATCGGGTGCTGTTTGAGGGCGGGGTGCTGGCCGACGAATGCGGCGCCATCCTCAGCGAATTCTTCAAGGCCCGCCGGGCGAAATAATCTGCTGCCCCCTGTAGGAGCGAGCTTGCTGTGGGAGCGGGCTTGCTCGCGATGAGATCACCTCGATATACCTGATGTACCGAGGTGTTCATATCGCGAGCAAGCCC